>JBBQYK010000083.1:0-15249 GCA_038208765.1 Verrucomicrobiota bacterium | reverse complement strand
TTCTGGCCGGGCGCGATGTAATCCCAGCCGTTCGGGCGGTGATAGACGGAGTGCAGAATCAACCCCTGATGCTTCGTGTTCGTGGAAAGATACGGTTCCTCGAAGAGCGTGGCGGCGATGCTCAACCCCGCCTGACGGTAGCGCGTGCCGTCCTTTTTCTTCCCTTGCGCGATGAGGTAATTACCGAGGCGTATCAAGCCTTGCGCCGCGATGGCCGCCGCCGAGGAATCCACCGGCTCGTGCGCGTTGAACGGATCTGAGTCTTTGTCCAAATAGTTCTTCGGCAGGCGCGGCAGATTTGGTGCGCCCGTGTCCCACATCGGAATGCCGTCGCGGCAGGAGTTCGCGAGGTAGAAGTCGGTGGTGGCGAGGGCGGTGCGCAGCATCCAACCACGAATTTCCTCCGGCGACATGGCGGCAGCGGTCGCGCCCCGGCGCAGTCGTTTGATCAGCCGGGCCATCTCTCGTGAAGGCTTGCGGCCACGGAACAGGACTTCGGTTTCAATTTCCTCATCCGTGAGGTGCTGGAAAAATTCGACTTGTTCCGCGAAGCCGCAAATCGCCCAGGCCAGTCCGCGCGTCCAGGTGCTGAACGGAGAATAGCCCTGCTGCGAATTGGGGCAGCGGAAACAGCCGCTGGTCACGTTGAAGACCGCTTCATGGGCGGTGCGTCCGCGCACGTCATAAGCATCCCGTCCATCACCCATGTAGATGTTGTGCAGTGATGTATTCATCGCGTGCTCCACGACCCGGTGCAGCAGCGAGATGCGCTCATCTTGCTCGCCCAACAAGGCGTGGCCGAGTTGATGCGCGACCGCGAGTGAACGGCACGAACGGATGGTGTCCACGAACAGCGAGTGTGGTCCGTTGAACGAGTAGATGAATCCCGTACCGTCGCCGGTGCGTGTCCACCGCGCCGCCTGCACCGCGCCGGAAACTTTCAGCGCCAGTTCGTAGAAATTATTCTCCGTCGCGTTGTGCGGAATCTTCCCCTCGCGCATCAGCCGCCAGAGATTGCCGTAGGTCGAAACGTTGTTGAAGCCGTGGTCATGCACGCCGGTGTGCGAGACGTGCGTGGCCATCTTCTGCACCGTGTTGTCGCGGCCAATCTTCAGGAACCGGTCGTCGCCGGTGGCGTCGAATTGCAGCAGCGCGGAGCCGTATTGAAAACCCTGCGTCCACTCCGTCCAGCCGCGCGAGGTGTATTTCCCTTTCACCGTGAAGACCGGCGTGCCGTCCTCCGGCTTCCATGTCCGCTCGATGTTCAGGATTTTTTCGGCGGACAACTCGAACAGCTGGTGAATTTTCGGGACGAGCTTCTGCGGCGTGAGTGCGGTGTTGATGCGTGTGGGCATAAGATCAATTCAGCGGAACGAGCAAAACCTCGCGGGCGTTTCTCGCGCCGGGTTCTTTCATAAGCATGGCTTTCAACCGTTCGTCTCGATACACGGCGGCGGACTTGCGCAACACGGCGTCGAGCGAGCGCGACTCTTTCTTGCCGACTTCGTAAGGCCACGGCAGGGCCGACTGCTCGGCATAGGGCAGCAGAAAATCGAGCGCCTTCTTCAAGCTCGCCCCGTTCACGGTCTGGAAATGCCACAAGTCCACGCCCACATGCTCGCCGAGTGTCGCGACCGTGAATAGCGCTTGGAGATTGAAGCGTGAGTAGTCGAAGGAATCGGCGCGTGCGAGTTCACGCGGCTGGCTGCCATCGGCCCTGATTTGTTCGGTGATGCGATTGGTCTTCGCGGATTCGACGACGCGCCGCGCGAGATTCGTGTCGCCCACGAACAGCGCGTAGTGCGCAATCTGCGCGTCGTACCACGAGCCGTGATTGTTCTTCGCCGCGCGCTCGTCGTGTCCGTTCGCGCTGGTCTGTGCCCAGTCGAGAAATTCACCAACCCATTTTTGCAGCGCGGCATCGTCGGCCTTCGACCAGTTCGTGGAGCCGGCGAGCAGGCCGACGGCATCGCACACCGGCAGGAGGCTGCGGCTCTCAATCATCCCGATGCCGCGCCCGGTGTTCACGCCGGGGATGGCCTGGGCCTGGTTGAAATTCGGATTCATGCGCGTGGCGGAATCCAGAAACCACACGCGCAACACCTTGGCCCCGTGCGCCGCGTAGCGTTCGTCGCGCGTGAAAAAAAAGGCGAGCGCCAGTGTCTCCGCCGCGTCCGCTATGCGCGCCATGCGCGGCGCGTCCGAATGCTCGCCGCCGCTTTCGGGATTGCGCTGGCCGTCCTTGCGGAGGTAGGGCAGGCCGTCGGGCTTCGCAGGGTCGGGCCAGAAGTAGGGAGCCTGGCTGGCGTAATCGTGCTTGTCGCCGCTTGCGCTGGCCTTGGGCTTGTCCATCACGGAAAGCGGCGCAAAATTCAGCGCGCGATTGGCGTCATTGGTCAGCTTGCGGAACGCGGGGATGAGTGAGGCGTCATTCGTCGCCAGTCGCGCTTTCATCTTGGGCAGAACGCCGGGGCTGACGCTGAAGACGCGCGGGCTGGGCGGAGACGGGTCCGCACCGGCAGCGAAAATGGCGCCGACGAGGAGCAGCCCGAGCGGGATGAAAATTCGATGTCGGAAAAGACGCGGCATGACCTAGCGGTAAATCTCCCGGCGATGGCCGATCTCGACAATCAGCACGAGCAGCACGTCGTCCTGGATGCGGTAGATGACGCGATAATCACCGACGCGAATTCGATGGTAGGGCAGGCCGCTGAGTTTTGTGGAACCGGACGGACGTGGTTCGACCTGGAGGGTTTCAATTTCCCTGATGATTCGCGCCCGCAATTTTTCATCGCGCAACTTGCGAAGAAATTTCAGCGCGACCGGCTCGAACTGGACGCGGTAGGACATCAGTGGAGATCGAACTCGCGTTTCACGTCTTCGAGCGAAACGCGCGGCCCGCCCTCGGCCTCGGCGCGTTGCGCGGCTTGGCCGTCCTCCAAATCCTCCATGTAGCGCAGGAACCACTCGGCCAGGTTCTGGCACTGCTCGGGCGGCAGTTCCGTGATCGCTTTCTCGATTTCGGCAACGGTGCTCATGGCCGGAGAATAATTAGTTCCAGCGCGGGTTCAACCGGCAACTCACAGCCGCCGCAGATGAAACCCGCCGTCCACGTTGATCACTTCGCCGGTGCTGAACGGCAGCACGTCCTGCGCGATGGCGACCACGGCTTTCGCCACGTCCTCGGGCGTGCCCCAGCGCGCAATGGGCGTGAGGCCCTGCGCGATGAGCTGATCATATTTCTCTTTCACGCCGCTCGTCATGTCCGTGGCGATGATGCCAGGGCGGATATCAAAAACGCCGATGCCGAACTCCGCGAGCCGCGTGGCGAAGAGCGGCGTGAGCATCGCGAGACCGGCCTTCGACACGCAGTAATCCCCGCGCGTGATCGAGGCGGTGTAGGCGCTGACAGAGGTGATGGTGATGATTTTCGGCTTCGCGCCCTTGAAGCCCGGCGCGGTGACTTGCTCGATCATCCAGCGCGCGGCGAGTTGCGTGAGGAAGTACGGGCCTTTGAGATTCACGCCCATCATGCGGTCGAAGCTCTCCTCGTTCGCGACGAGAATGTCCGTGCGCAAATCCGGCGCGACGCCCGCGTTGTTGATCAGCAGATCGAGCCGGCCAAACTGGCTGCGTGCGTAAGCGATCATCCTCTCCCGGTCGGCGGCCTTGGAAATATCCGCCTGACAAATTTCCACCCGCTGGAGGCGGTCCTGGCTCATGGCCAGCGCCTGGCAGGAGATCGCAGTGTCCTGGGCGCTGATCTGGTTGCCGGCGTAATTAATGATGAGATCGTACCCAAGCTCGGCCAGCTTGAGCGCGATCCCGCGGCCAATGCCGCGTGAGCCGCCGGTGATAAGTGCAACTGGATTCATTCGCGGGCGGGAGAATAGGACGGCGCGTTCGCGCGCCAATTCTTTTTTGTCCCGGAATTTACGCGGTCGTGTTTGCCATCGCGCGACTGCTTCTCGTTACAACGTCCAGCGCGCAAATTGACACCCCGCCGCTGCTCCGCAATTCTCCGCGCCACATGGCTCTGAAATCCAAAACCGTGCGCGTCGCGCTCGCGGCCCGCAGTTACGACATCGCCATCGGACGCGGCGTGCGGCGGGAACTGGGCGCGCGTTGCCGGGCGCTCGGGCTGGGTGGGCGTTGCGCGATCATCACGGATGCGAACGTCGGTGAGCGCTACGCGAAAGAGGCCGTCGCGAATTTGCAGCGCGCTGGATTTGATCCTGTCGTCATCACCGTCCCCGCTGGCGAGACCGCCAAGAGCCTGAAGAATGTCCAGCGCTGCTACGACCAACTCGCGGCGCACCGGCTCGAACGCAAGTCCTTCGTCGTCGCGCTCGGCGGCGGCGTCGTGGGTGATCTCGCGGGCTTTGTCGCAGCGACTTATTTGCGCGGCGTTCCCTTCGTGCAGGTCCCGACGACGCTGCTCGCGCAAGTCGATTCCTCTGTCGGCGGCAAGGTGGGCGTGAATCTCGACGCGGGGAAAAATCTTGTGGGCGCGTTCTATCAGCCGCGCCTCGTGCTCTGTGATCTCGACACGCTGAAGACCTTGCCACTGCGCGAACTGCGCGCCGGACTCGCCGAGGTCATCAAGTACGGCATCATTTACGACGCGCCGCTTTTCGCTCGTCTGGAGCGTGATTTGCCGAAGCTGCTCAAGCTCGAAACGAAGACGCTCGCTGAAGTCGTCGCGCGCTGCTGCGCGATCAAAGCCGAGGTCGTCGCTCAGGACGAAACGGAATCGGGCCTACGCGCCATCCTGAATTTCGGCCACACCATCGGCCACGGACTCGAAGCCATTTCGCGCTACGGAAAATATCTGCATGGCGAGGCCATCTCCATCGGCCAGGTCGCGGCGGCGGAAATCTCCGGCGCGCTCACCGGCCTGCCGCAGAGCGACGTGGCCCGCATCGCGGATTTGTTCCGCCGCGCGGGCCTGCCCGTGAGCGTGGAGTTAAACCCACGCGACTTGACGAAGCTCTCCGCCGCCATGCGCCTCGACAAAAAGGTGAGCGGCGGCGAAATCAAGTTCGTCCTCGCCGAGCGCATTGGGAAAGTCATCTGGGGCCAGAGCGTGCCGGAAGATTTGATCCGTCAGACGTTGCAGACGCCTCCCTCGATGCACGCGTAGGCCAAAGGTGAAAAGCCTCGCGCTGCGAGTCGAGATGTGGAACTAGGCGATGGTCTGCGGCGCGGGCGTGGCGGTGAGGCCGATGAGCGAGGCACCCTGACTTGTTGCAGTCGTTGCAACGGGAGAGACGAGTTGATGCGAATTGAAGCCGCACAGCAGCACGGCGCTACCCGTTGCTTTTCAATACATCGCCTTCTTCGAGCGCTGAAGTTTTCCGCCGGTCGGAGGCAACGCTTTCACCGTCACGTCGTAGTCCACGATGTAGCGCCACCAGTTGTTGGCGAAGCCGTCGGTGGTGCCCGTGTTGCGCGGGAGGTGGGCGAGCCACCACTTCTGAAAGTTAAGGTGATGCGGCTTGCCCCAGGTGTCGCGGTTCACAGGTTTCTTCGCACCGGTGAGGTCGGGGTAGTTCAGCCAGTCATCGGCGCCGGACATCACCGTGTTCGTTTGACCGTAGTCGTAACCGCTCTTCGCGTTCGGGCCGCCGTGGACGTTGCCGGCCTGGGCGTCGTCGGGATATTTGTCGGCCTGGCGCGTGAAGCGGCTCCACGCATTGGTCTCGCCGGCTGCTCCATTCCACACGCCGTGCCCGACGGTGAGCGAGAGAATGCCTTCGCAGCGATGACCGAAGCTGTGCAGCGCGTTGTCCTCGCCGACTTCGTAATTGAAACCCATGACCCACACCGTGCGCCCGCAATCGGGAAGGTCGTAGGGGCGATAGAACCACGGATTGTCCGCCTGATAAAAAATTTCGTCGTTCGGAATCTTCATCGCGTATTCGTCGGTGCCGAAGTAGGGCGCGCCCCAGACCCAAATCTCGGTGATGTTCTCGCGGCGCACGCGCTCGGCGAGATTCAGTTCCTTGAAGATGGCGGCGTAGCTCACGCTGTCCGGTTGGTGCGCCGTCTTGCCTTTGCTCTTCCACATTTCGAGGAACGATTCTTCGGTGTAGCGAAAGCCGTCGCGCTTCTGCGGGAAGGCATCCACGTCCAGCCACTCGACGAGTTGGAAATTCGCGTAGCCGCCGCTCGACTCGCGGAGGTAGCGGATGAGGTTCGTCGTCATCGGACGCGGGTCGTTCCACTTCAGATGCTTTTGCAGACGCGCACCGTTTTGAGTGCGCAGGATGGGATTGTAATTGATGACGAGGAGGTTGTTCGTGTGCTTCCGCGTGTCGGGCGTGGCCGTGTGGGCACCGAGGGTGAATGTGAGCAGCAACAGTGCGATGAAATACAAGTGGTGCATGACGAGATGATGAAAGCGGAGGCGGCGGCTGTCAGGGCAAAAGTCTGGAGGACTTGTCATTCCCTGCAAGTTGGAGCGGCTGCTCCAAGGCCTGAAAGGCCATCATTCGATAGCCCGGGGCAAAGCCCTGGGTTGGGATGCGTTCTGAGATTAAGCCCGGCAAGGGCGGAACAACTCTGGAAGCGGGAGACCCGTGATGGAGTGTCGCCCTTTCAGGGCTGGATAGGCGCAACGCCTTTTTCCCAGGGCTTTGCCCTGGGCTATCGAATGGCGCCCCTTCGGGGCTGGGAGAACAACTCAATTGCCCGTCTGCAAGAAATCCACCATCGCCTTGGCGAACGGCGCAAGGTCACGCGGGGTGCGGCTGGAAATCAAATTGCCATCGACGACCACCGGCTCGTTGACCCAGACGCCGCCGGCGTTTTCCAAATCGTCCTTGATGCCGAGCGAGCCGGTGACGCGTTTGCCGTGGAGAATTTTCGCCGAGATGGGAATCCAGCCGCCGTGACAGATGAAGGCGACGAGCTTGCCTTGCTCGAAGAATTCGCGCGTGAGGGAAAGCACCTTCGCGTCGCGACGCAGTTTGTCGGGCATGAAACCGCCGGGGATGAGCAGGCCGCAGAAATCTTCGCTGCGTGCGTCCTTTAGCAACAAGTCGCTCGTGGCGGGATAGCCGTGCTTGCCGGCGTAGGTGCGAATCTCGGGCGCGGCGAGGCGCATGGCGTAGCCCGCCTCCTGCGCGCGGAGCAGGGGATACCACAGTTCCAAATCCTCGTAGATGTCATCGACGAAGGTGAGCAGTGTTTTCGGCATGGGGAGAGTTAGGAGGGATTTGCGCGAAACGGCAAGGCGTCGTTCGCCGGAGCGCGGACCGCCGAGTCCGCGTGTTGAACCACGGAAAACACGGAAGACACGGAAAGGGGCATACGGACAGCGCTTCCGTCGTGGATTTTCCTTCCGTGTGTTCTGTGTTTTCCGTGGTTCAACTTCAGAAACTCGCGGACTCGGCGGTTCGCGCTCCGATGTTCTTGTGATTCTTTGTCTCGCAACCCGCCGCCCCTTCGTCGTGTCCTCGGATGCCTTGCCAAAGGCTTCCGACTTTTGAATCAATACGCGCGCAGGAATAACTTATGACCACACCAACTCCCGTCTCGAAGAAGATGCTCTGGTCCGGCCGCGTCATGAGCGCGCTGCCGGTGCTGATGCTGTTGTTCAGCGCGGTGATAAAATTCGTGAAGCCGCCGGGCTTCGCGGAAAGCATGGCGAAAATCGGCATCCCGGAAAGCCTCGCGACCGGCCTCGGCATTCTCGAACTGGCCTGCGTCCTCCTCTACATCATCCCGCGCACGGCGGTGCTCGGGGCGATTCTGCTCACGGGTTATCTGGGTGGCGCGATTCTTACGCATCTGCGCGTGGGCGATAACTTCATCGGCCCCATCGTGTTCGGCGTATTCATCTGGGGCGGGCTGTTCCTGCGCGACCCGCGCGTGCGTGCGCTGATTCCGCTGCGCTCTTGAGCCGATTGGTTTTGCGTCGAGCACCTACTTCCCGCTGCCGAATCTGCCGTGGCTCACGGCCATCGCGCAGTTGAACCCGCTGCATCATCTCGCCGAAGGACTGCGCGGACTGCTGCTGCAAGGCGTGGTGACGTGGCATCTCGGCGCGGCCGCCGCGCTGTTCCTGCTGCTGCTGGCGGTGCTGATTCCGATTGATATGCGGCTGCTGCGGAAGCGGGTGTTCGGGGATGGTTAAATTGTTCGGCGGTTAAATTTGCCTCACGCCAAGTCCGCGAAGGGCGCAAAGGAAAATGGGTTCTACTTCGCGTCCTTCGCGGACTTGGCGTGAGGCACGTTTTTTTAGAAAGTTGTCCTGAACCGTTTCGCCCGTTGTGAAGCTCGACCTCAAAAAGTTGAAGCAGGCGGCGAAAGGGAAATAGCTTTCCCGCTTGATGCCGACGGCGAAAACCAAACCGAAGATTGCGGCCAACGACAACGCTGCCTCCGTGTTGGCGACGTTGCAGCGTGTTGGCGACGCCCGCTTCCGCGCGGACATGTCGGCACGGTACGGCATCATCACCTCATCTTCGAACAGCACAAGGTCGCCCATGACCATCGCCGACTCTTTCTTGCCCGCCTGGAACGCGGCCCACGAAGTCAGCCCCATGAAGGGCGGCATCTTCCACTCATCGACTTTCACCGCCACGTCGTTGCGCGGTTGCGTCACTTTGAAGACGCCTTCCGTTGCGCTCCACGTTCCTTTGAGTCCGGTGATCTGTTCGATCTGGTTGGTGTCGATCCCGGCGACGGCGGGCGGAACGAACAGCGTCAGACACCTGCCGGTAGCAAAAGCAAATGTCTCATGGGTTTGTGCCGAAATTCAATTTCCCTGCGATTCGGGCAAACTCCGCAGCCACGTCCTCACCTTCGTAGAAGGACAGCCATCCACGCACCTCGTTCGTGGCCCCGGGCGGCGTGTCGGGAATTTTAGGATCGGCGTGCAGGCAGGGGCACGGGGCGTTTCCCCACGTCCGATGGATCGGTTGCCAGGCGTGGATGATCCAACGCCTGCCTGACGCGTCGCGACACGCGGCGAAAGGCGCTTGGAAGATTTTGTTCGCATTGGTTTGCGCGTCAAAGCCGCGCGCTCCTTTGAGCATGGCACACATCTGCACACGCATGTCCGAGAGCGGTTGCGGCGTTCCGTTCTTGAGCCACATCCGCAGGCCGAGGTGATCGCGTGCGGGTTTAGCCTCGATGCCGAACGCGATGCCGTTCGGCAGCGTGCGTTCTAAATCGAAACTGCCATCGGCTCGGCGATTCCATTCCAGGCGCGGCAAGGTCACGGCTTGCTTCGACCAGATCGTGGGCACATGCGTGTGGGCTAGATACGTGAGTCCGAGGTTGGACCAGATGGCCTCCGGCACATCAAGCACGACAAAGCTCGCTGCGTCCCACGGTGTGAAGATGCTCAACTTGGTTTCGCGCTGCGGGTTCACCGCTCCGTCGAGGAAACCGATGCGCGGATGCCGCCCGCCCGGATACGGCAGGACGAGCAAGGGCGCATTGGCAGTGCGCGCCGGTCTGGTTTCTGCGCGAATGTCGAAACGCCTGAGCGCGGACTGGATCTCTGCGTTGGGCAGACCGAGAACGGCGTGCATCTCGTCGAGCGCATAACCGTGATGCCACGCCATGTTCTCCAACCAAAAACGCAGGTCGGCATCGTTGCGCGGAGGACGCGCTTCATCGGCAGCGAAAATATTTATCGCCAAGGCGAAGACGCACAACGTGCCGCGGAGGAGAAGAGGAGAAGCTTTTGTTTTCATCAGTCAATCATCGCAGCCCAAGTTGGGACGCACCAGGCGCGCGAAGCAAGAATCAAGTCGCCCATTGACGGGAATGGCTCTTGGAACAGGCATGGCTTCCATGTTCAGGAATGTTTGTTTAATCCGTCGCCTGCTGACTGCGGGAGTTTTGTTCGCCATCGACTCACCGCTCGCGTCCCAATGGGTCAACGCCTTGGCCACGGCTGCCAGCGCCGCGCCCGTCTTGATAAACATCCCTCGCGGATGCCGAGAGTCAGTTCGCGCTTCTCCAACGTGTCGCCGCTCACTTGCACGAACGCGACCGGCTGGCCGCCCTCCTCGACGATGGCCGAGTCGGGAATGGTCACGGCATCGTCGGCGCGATGACTTCGACAAACAGGGTGACGAACTCGCCGACGCGAAACTGCCCGTCCTGATTCGGCGCTTCGTAGAGCAAGGCCACCGTGTGCGTCGCGGTGTCCACTTGCGGGCTGACCTACACCAGCCGGCTCCGGCGAGGCGGCAATGCACGATTGATGAGCGCGCGGGTGAGGCTACTTCTCCGCGTGATGTCCGGCCTTCTCCCACGCGTCCACGCCGCCTTCGAGGTTGAAAATGGACTTGAATCCGAGCCGCGCCAGTTCCGCCGCCGCAATCGCGCCGCGCGAACCGGCATGGCAGTTCACGAGGATGGGTTTCTTCTTGTCGAATTGCGCGGCCTTCACGGCGAAGTCGGGCGAGTGAATGTCCACATTGAGCGCGCCAGTGACGTGGCCTTTGGCGAACTCCTGCGGGCTGCGCACGTCGAGCACGGGCGCTTTGCCTTTGACGCGACGCTTCTCGAAATCAGCGGCGTTGATTTCCTTGAAGCCGCCTTCGGCCCGCGCCTGCACCGCCGCCGCCTTCGTCTGCTCGCCGCGCGCGATACGGATGGCCTTCGCCAAATCCATCGCCTTGCCACGTCCCCAGTAGTGCAGGAACACGTAGCGCGGCGTCTCGTGAATCATGTGATTATGAATCGCCACGATGTTGATGCCCGCGCCGCGCAGACTCTTGAGCACCGGCTGAAGTTCGTTTTCCTGACAGGCGAAATCGCCGTCCACGATGGCGTTGTCGTCCGTGCCGCCGAAGCTGGCCCAGGTGTTCACGCCCATCTCCTTGCCGACCGCGCAGCCGCAATCCATCCGGGCCACGCGCCCAAAGACAAACTTCACCATGCCGTCCTTCACCTGTGGCGTGGCGGTGAAGGACTCCGCGAGCGGCGCGGCGCTGATGGCGTTCTGCTCCGGGATGTTGCCGCCGAATGATTTCTTGGGCTGTGAGTTCGTCGTGCGGATTTCTTTCATCTTCGCCAGCGCGGCCTGCACGCCGCCCGCGAGTTTCTCGACGGTGCCTTCGCCGCCGAGGTGCAGGAAGTAAACCGCCGGCTCGGCGTGGAAGAAATGGTTGTGCAAAGCGGTCACTTCGAGGCCGGCGTCCAGCGCGGCACTCATCACGGGATTCACCTCATCTTCGAACAGCACGAGGTCGCCCATGACCATCGCCGACTCTTTCTTCCCCGCCTGGAACGCCGCCCACGACGTCAGCCCCATGAAGGGCGGCATCTTCCACTCATCGACTTTCACCGCCACGTCGTTGCGCGGCTGGGTCACTTTGAAGACGCCTTCGGACGCGCTCCACGTTCCTTTGAGTCCGGTGATCTGTTCGATCTGGTTGGTGTTCAGCGCGGCGGAAATAGGCGGCGCAAGCAGTGCCAGCGATGTGAACGCAAGCAGGAGTGAATGTTTCATAAGTTGTGCTGAAAGTTAGGGTCGTCGTTTCTGCGGCCTGCCTCCGCCACCTTGGGGCCGGTGCGAAGAGGAGATGGTTTTGTTCCCGCTTCCAGATGGGCGCAACCCGGAAGAGGAGCGGCCTCGCGCGGCGGGCGCGGGACGGCGGTCGTCGGGCCTCCGTTGTTCAGTGCGCGGGCGCGAGGTGTGAACCGGGCGTGAGTTGTTAGCTGGGCGCGAGGTGTTAGCTGGACGCGAGATGGGCGCGGGGCGGGACTCGCGAGCCGCCGTTGATTTGGTCAGCCGGAAATCCACCTGCTTCTTGAACGAGTCCACCTTGGCGATCTGCACTTCCACCTTGTCGCCGAGGCGGATGATGCGCCGCGTGCGCCGGCCGATGAGATGATTCCGCAGCGGCTCGAAGATGTAGAAATCATCTTCCATCGACGAGAGATGGACGAGTCCGCTCATGCTGAGTTCCGGCACATCGACGAAGAAGCCCATGTTCCGCACGTCGGTGACGAGCGCGGCGTAAGGCTGAGGCTGGCCGGACGCGAGCTGCGCCTTGAGGAAGGCGAACAGTTTCACGTCCTTGCTGTCGCGCTCGGCGTCGGCAGAGTTGCGCTCGGTGTCGGAGATGTGATCGGCGGTTTGCTTGAGTGAATGCACGGAGCCGTGGCTGCTCTGAAACAGCGCGCGATGCACTACGAGATCGGCGTAGCGACGGATGGGCGAGGTGAAGTGCGCGTATTTCTTTTTCGCCAGCCCGTAATGGCCCAGCGGTTCGACCGCGTAGCGGGCGCGCATCAGTGATTTGAGGAAACCAATCTTCAGCGCCTGGCCGATGGGAATCGTGCCGAGCTTCTGCAAGAGCCGCTGGACCTCCTGGCGGTTGTTCAAGTTGCCGCAGGGCACGTTGTGACTGAGCACGTCCTCGCGATATTCCAGAAGACGCTTCTCCGCCGGCTCCTCGTGAACGCGGTAAATCGCCTTGAGATTTTGCGCCATGAGCCGCGCCGCCACGGCTTCGTTGGCGAGCAGCATGCACTCTTCAATCAACTGGTGCGAAACGTCGTTCACGATCTTCTCGATGCGCGCGATGTGACCGCGTTCGTCGAGACGAATCTTAGTTTCGGGAAAGTCGAGGTCGAGCGAACCCGCCTTGAACCGCAGCCGCCGGATGCGCTGCGTCAGTTCGTTCGCGTCATGCAACATCTGCTCGATGGGCGAGCCGGGCGGGCGCTGGAGCAGGGTGAACACTTCCTGGTAGCTAAACCGCCGCTGCGAATGAATGACGGCGGGATAAAACTTCGTGCTCAGCACGCGGCCTTCGTTCGACACGAGAAACTCCACGCACTTCGTCAGCCGGTCCACGTTCGGCTTCAGCGAGCACAGTTCGTTGCTCAACGCTTCGGGCAGCATCGGGATCACGCGGTCCACGAGATACGTGGAGTTGCCGCGCTTGCGGGCTTCCACGTCCAGCGGGGTGCCGGGCTGCACGTAGTGCGACACGTCGGCGATGTGGACCCACAGTTTCCACTGCTCGGGCGAGACGCGCGTCAGACAGATGGCATCGTCGAAATCCTTCGCGTCATCGGGATCGATGGTCACGACTTGATCGCGGCGGCAATCGACGCGGCCCGCGATTTCCTCCGGGCGCACTTCGCTGCCGATGGCGCGCGCATCGCTCAAAACTTGTTTCGGAAAGTGGAGCGGCAGATCGTATTGGCGCAACACCGAGAGCATGTCCACGCCCTCCTCGCCGGGCGCGCCGAGCACCTCGATGATTTCACCCTCCGGATTGGACTGGCGCGATTCCCATTCCTGCAACTCCACCACCACCTTGTCGCCGACCAGGGCAGGGCGGCCTACGTCGCGCGGTTCCGGCACATACACATCGTGCGTCATGCGCGGGTCATCCGGGACCACGTAGAGGAACTGTTTGCCGCGCTGCAAGGTGCCGACGATGCGGCTGCGCTTGCGTTCGAGCACGCGAATGACCGTGCCGGTGCTCCCGTCTCCGCCGCCGCGCTGCTGGCGCAGTCCTTGCGAACGCACCTCGCGCCGCACCAGCACGCGGTCTTCGTGCAGGGCGGTGCCCGTGGCGTTTTCAGGAATGGCGATCTCCTTCAGCGAGGAATCATCGGGCTGAAGAAATCCTTTGCCCGAGCGGTTCATCCGAATCCGGCCGGGAATCAAATCCGCTTCGCGCGGCTCAATGTAGCGGTTGCCCTTGGTGCGGACGACGCGGCCGTCCCGCTCCAGAGTGCGCAACGCGTGTTGCAATTCCTGCTGCCGATGCGGCGGCTGACCAAGCTGCGTGAGCAGTTCGGGGACGTTCAAAGGGACGTAATCGTTGCGTCCCAGCAATTTCAAAATCTGTTCTTCCATATTTGACTCGCTCCGCCTGGCACCCTCAAGGTCGCGGACAGCTTCGGAGAACCTTACATTCCGCAGCCGAGCAAACCACAGTACGAAACGAGAGATTATTATGGGCGACAAATCCCCCAAGTCCGTGAACAAGAAGGCCACGCAGAAAGAGTCCAAGAGCAACAACGCCAGCCAGGCGAAGAAGCAGGCGGAAGTCGCGAAGAGCGCCGCCGGCAAGAAGCGGTAACAAGCGTCCCCGGTTTTCTGAGCGCCGCACGACTCGTCGTCGCGGCGTTTTTCTTTCACCCTCCGGCGATTCACCAAATTTCCATTCGGACATTGAACCAGCGTTCCCGGGGCGCATACTTGCGGCCAAATGGCAAAAGCAAAATCATCTACCACCGGACTCGGTTACGTCGGCGAAACCATGGTTCATCGCGCCTCCGGGGCCTCCGGCGTCGTGGAATCCGTGGCCGAAGCGAAAGACGGCTGGCCGCCTCAGGTCACGTTGAAGCTCGCCGATGGCTCGGTGAAGAAAGGGAAGCTCAGCGATTTTCGCGAGCTGCGCAGCGCGGAGCGAAAGCCCGCTGCCGAGGCGTAATTTTTGTGCCACCGGAAAATGGGCGCCCGTCCGGCTCCTCGTCCTGAACCGGAACCAGGCCGTTGGAATCCACACTTCCTCACGCGAAGGGCGCAAAGGAATGGACCTTCTGGTGGTGCGGAAACCTGGCACGGAAAAGTGTTCTTCCCCCACGGGCCAGTCCATCCAAGTGCATCTTCTTCTTCGCGTCCTTCGCGGCCTTGGCGTGAGGCTTCTTTCCCCCGAGCAAATCCAGAAAGTCGTCACCGACTGGTACGCGTGGTTTGATCGCTTGAAGCAGGAAGGCCGCTGCCTCGGCGGTCATCCGCTGCACCACGAAGGCAAGCTCGTCTCCGGCCGCAAAGGCCGCAGCGTGGCCGACGGTCCGTTCGCGGAATCGAAGGAAGCCATCGGTGGCTACTTCTATTGGCAAGTGGCGGACGAGGCGGAGGCGGTGGCCATCGCGCAGATGTGCCCCGGCCTCGAACACGGCGCGGTCGTGGAAGTGTGTCCGGTCGCGCCGATGTGCGCGGTGCGGGCGCGCGGGATTGAAAGCGGGGCCATCACCGGGGAACTCGCGGCCGTTCCTTGACCCGCGTCCGGGCGTCAGGCCCGGGTGCATCTTGCCACTGTGGCTGGCCAGCCGCGAAGCGGCCCGGGAAATTAGCCAGACACGAAGTGTCTGGTATGGGAATCGACACTGGTGCGTCCTGAAAGGACGGTGGAGTTCCGCCGTCCCGCCGGGACGAAAACACTTTCCCACCGCCCACCCGGCACTTCGTGCCGGGCTAATTTCCTGCGGTCGCTCCGCGACCAAAAGCCCTTGCCGAGGCTCAACGAC
>JBBQYK010000082.1:0-15262 GCA_038208765.1 Verrucomicrobiota bacterium | reverse complement strand
CGGAAAATTCAATTGATGTGGAACGTCTCTTCGTCATTCGACATTCGACATTAGGAATTCACAAGACCGTCTTGTTCGTCGCCGCCGCGCCCCCCGTCACGGCACTGGTGCCGCTGGCCGCGCTGCTCTTGGTCTGCGCAGGCTGGGCCTGCTTCTCGACCTGGGGCGTCTGCTTGATCTTGGACGGCAGTTCCAGCGCCACCACGTCGCCCGCCTGCAAGCCGCCCTGTACTTCCGCGAACGACAAATCGCTGATGCCAATCTGCACCGTGCGCTTCTCGAACTCCTCGTCGCTTTTCACATACACGTACCGCTCGCCGCGCTCGGTGAACACCGCGGAGAGCGGCACCGACAAGGCGTTCTCCACGCTCGCGACCGGGATGCTGAGAATGGACGTCATGCCAGGGCGCACTCGCGGGTCGAGTTCCTTGATGGCGATGCGCGCGGAGAATCCTTTGATGCCGTTCTTGATCACCGCCTGCGGCGCGATGCGCTCGACCAGCGCCTGCATCTTCAAGCCCGGCACCGACTCGACCTGCACTTCCACGGGCTGGCCGTTTTTCATGCGCGTGACGTCGGCCTGGTTGATGTGCGCGGTGATGATCATGTCGTTCAAGTTGGCCACGGAAAGAATCTCCGTGCCGGAGTTGAACCCGCCCGAACCGGAAACCGTCTGCCCGAGCGACACGGGCCGCGTGAGCACCGTGCAATCGAACGGTGCCTCAATGCGCGTCTTGGCGAGTTTGTCATCCACCTGCTTGAGCGCGCTCACCGCGCGCTCCAGTGCGTTCTTCGCGAGTTGGAGTGAGTTTTGCGCCACGCGAAAATCCGTGCGCGCATTGTCGAAAATGTCCTGCGCCACCAGCCGGTTCTGGAACAGGGAATCGTTGCGCTTGAACTCGCGCTCCGTCCTCTCGACTTGCAGCGTCGCCGCTTCGATCTGCAACTTCGCCCCGGCCACCTGGCTGAGTTGCGTCACCTTCTCCGTCTGCAAATCCGTGTCGTCGAGGCGGCAGAGCAACTGGCCTTTCTTCACCGGGTCACCGATGTCCACCGGCAGTTCGGCGATCTTCCCGTTGATTTCCGGGCGCACCGATACTTGATCCGCCGGCCCGATTTCGCCCGCCGCCGTGATGGCGAAACTGATGTCGCGCGCCTCGACATTGGCAATCGAGACGATCTTCGCATCCGCCGCCTCGGCCTGCTTGCGCTGCCATTGTTTCCAGACCCAGAAGCCCCCGACGCTGATTCCAGCGGCCACGAGCAATGTCAAAAAGACTTTCATCAATAGGGTTCCCACCAGGGAAATGATTGGAGTGTGGACTACGGCAGCGCGCCGCACTATTCAATTTTTGTCGGCCCGCTCCGCTCGCTGTCCGCGTCGCGGCGCGTCGGCAGACCGCTACGCCGGGAGCTGACCCGCAAGGTTTCGGCCTGAGCTGCGGCGCCGCCTCCCTCTCTAACGCTCAAACAATTTGAACCTTCCAGCCTTTGAGCTTTTATGAGGCAATGACGCCGAGGATGAAGCCCGGCGTCGATATCGAAACCACTATTCCCAGCCTTTTCACGGCATGGCCCTCCCGGGATATGGAAAACGTTTTTCGTGCGCGGAGCTTTTCGCTAAAGGAATAAAGTTATGATTCATCTTGGCCCCATTCTTGGATTCCGCGGTGTCGCGGCGAACCATTGGAACGTCTCGGTGCTGCTCGTCACGATGCACTCTGAATCTCCCAAACTCACCGTCAACGTGGGCGCGGTCACGGGACCGATCGTGCTCAAGACGCTGACCGCGAAAGTGAAAGGCAAGATGGAAACGCGAAAAGCCCTGCGTTTCGACATTGCCATTCCGATCACCGCAAAAGAACAGACCATCAAGTATGAGGTGGGCGGCAACTCGTTTGCCTTCGTGGTTCCTGCGGATGGTGAGCCGACACAACTCATCTACGCATCGTGCAACGGGTTTTCCAGCGCCAGCGCGGCCAGCGTTTACCAAACCGAACCAGAAAAGAACGAGCGATGGCGGCATGTGCTCGCGCGACATCAGGGCAAAGACCCGCTGGCAAAAATCACGGCCGGCGGCGGATGGAAATCAGGCGCGTTTCACCTGTTGCTCATGGGAGGCGATCAGGTCTATGGCGATGCCATTTTTGAAGTGGGAAAAATCAAAGAATGGGACTCAGCTTGGTGGGAGTTTTGGAAGGACAAAGAGAAAGAGCCATTTACGCCCACGATGGCGAAGGAAGCCGCCGATTTTTATTTCAACCAGACCTATGTGGCCCGCTGGTCGCAACCGTCCGTCGCGGCCGTCATGGCCCGCGTTCCTACGCTCATGATGTGGGATGATCACGACATCTTCGATGGCTGGGGTTCGCGAGAAAAGGAGTTGCAGCAGTGCGATGTGTACCAGGGAATCTTTCAAGTGGCGCGCGAACATTTTGAAATTTTCCAGCGCCAAACCGTTCCCGCCCACCCGGCGCCGGGCACCCTTCCCGGAATGCAGGGGTTGTCGTGGGGCTTCCACCTTGGCCGGCTGGCCATTCTGGCTCCGGACATGCGCTCTGGGCGCACGCAGCACCAAGTCATCAGCAAGCAAGATTGGAATGCCATCTATGGCTGGCTGGATGCGCTCGTCGAGAAGCACAAAAAGGGGCACGGTCCAAAACACCTGCTCTTCCTCAGCAGTATTCCGGTGATTTATCCGAGCCTGCGCGGGGTCGAGGGCGTGCTCGCCGCGATTCCCGGAGAGCAGGAACTCGAGGACGACCTGCGCGACCACTGGTGCAGCCGATTGCACTATGGCGAACAATGCCGCCTGGTGCGTCGCCTGTTCGACTTCGCGAAAAAGGCCCATTGCCGCGTCACGATTCTTTCCGGGGACGTCCACGTGGCCGCGATGGGCCGCGTCACGTCCGTTCTGCCCGAACACGGAACGGGCGTTTACGTAGCGCGCATCAATCAATTGATCTCCAGCGCCATCGTCCATACGCCGCCGACACTCGCACAGGCGTTCTTCATCGACCACGTTATTTCCGGCAGCCCACCTTCACTGGAGAGTGGGATTAGCGCCGAGATGCTCGACATTCCAGGCACGGGCAGCCGCCTGGTCGCCAAACGCAACTGGCTCGATCTGGCGCTCGACAAGGAAACGGCCACGCCGCGTCTCTGGGCCAACTGGTGGTTTGAAGGCGAAGACACCGCGCCCACGACCCAGGTCATTCACCCTCCGGGAATGGACGCACCTACGGCCTGACACCGGGACGGTTTCTGGCCTCTTTGCCGTGCCCAAGCGCGGACCTTTTAGCGCAACGGGAGTTAGGGATAGAACGCTTTGTAGAAACGCATGGTATCCGACGGCGTCGTGTGGTTGGTGGTCACGAAGGGACTGACGGCTGGCGCGGGAGTCGCGAACGTCGTCCAGTTCACCAGATCGGTGGAGTATTGCATCTTGAACGTGAAGCCCGGCGTGTTCGTGATGGTCAGGATCACATCGCCATCGGGACGGCGAGAAATCGGGCCGAAGCTGGGCCGCGGCAGCACCGTGCTGGGAGCGGTGATGGAATTGGCCCCCAGCGTCACCGCCGTTTGGGCCAGCATCCGGCCATTGATGGATGCGCCACCCCGAAGGTTGATCCCGGCCAGCGACAGGACGACGCCCTCAAAGTGTGAGCCGGTTCCGAAGTCCACCCCCACACCGCCGGTCACTTGCCAGAAGATGTTTCCGGGCTTGGCCCCGCCGCTGAGGATGACCGCCTTGTCGCTGGCGATGGAGAGATTTCCCGCAATCTGGAAAATCCAGACATCATCGGGGCCACCCGCGAGCGTGACATTTTCCGGGATGGTCACCCCGGTGCCCCATTTGTAGAGGCCGGGGGCGAGGGTCATGTTGCCAATGTCTCCGGTCCCCAGTTCGGTGTAGTCCGGCAAGCTTCGCCCGGCGGCGTCGGTGTAAGCAGCTTCCATGTTGAGGACGGCCGTGGTCAGGTTGGCCGGAGTGGGAGTCGCATAGTCGGAGGCGTAAATGTTCCCGGTCACTTGCGCCGAGGTCGAAAACTGGCCCGTGCTGTCCAAGAACATTGAAAAGCCCGTGATGGCGGTCGAGTCAATGGGACTCACGCCCAGATTGCCGGTCACGGCGGCGGGCGGAACGGTGCTGATGCCGGATTTAGCCAGCACCACGTAATTGGCGGCGGTGCCGAGGTTGACCGGCGCTTGCGCACCGAGGGCGGCATGGTGAGCCAGCAGAAGCGCAAGCGCCAACGCAGCGATGGATCGCGTGCGGTTTGGCAGTTGGCTGGTTTTGGTAATCGTGTTTCGCATAATTAAATCTTCTTTGTCTTCTCGAGTGTTCATCCGCTTGCGCGTTTCGCTAAGGGGTGCTGAAAGCCCTGTAAAAGCGCTGCGTCACGGTGGCCGTGGCGTTGGTGTCCGTGAACGTCCAGATGTTGGTCGTGAGGGTGTTCGCGGCGAGCGTCGTCCAGTTCGTGTGCCACAAGGCCGGGCTGGATTGCAGCGTCACGAGGAAATTCGGCGTGGCGTTGATGACCACCGTCGTGGCGTTGGTCGCGCGGGAGACATTGAGAAAGCGCGGGGCCACCGGCGTGGGCAGACTGCCGCCATCGCCGTTGAAAGTCACCGCTCCCACCTGGACCAGCGCCCGGCCGTCCAGGGTGGAACTCGCATTCATCGTGATGGAGGCGTAGGCCATGATGGTTCCCTTGAAAACGGCGGAGGTGTCCAGCGTCGCGGAACTGCCGACCTGCCAGAAAACATTTCGGGCCTGGGCACCGCCGGTCAGGATGACCTTGCGCCCGACTCCAACGGTGAGGGTGCTCGCCATTTGGAAAATCCAGACATCATTTGGCCCCCCCTGGAGGGTGAGATCCACCGAGGTAATGTCATACGCGCCCGACGGAGAGACATAAACGCCCGCGGCCAGGGTAAGCCCGCCGAGTTCGGCCCCAGCATTGATCCCTCCGGGAAGCTGCGCCGGACTGGCGGCGATGAACGCATCGTTCAAGTCCAGGAGGGCCTGGGCGGCGATCGGGCCGCCATTGTAGATCGTCCCGTTGATCTGGCCCGCCGGTATTCCCTGCGCACCTTCCGGCGACAACCCGACATCTCCATTGATGATGCCGCCGCCCGTGGTGGTGGTCGTGGCCTTGGCCAAAATTGCGAAACTGGCGGCCGATTTTAAGTCAATGGGCGCTGGACCCGCCGCCAAAGTCCGTTGCGCAGCCATCAAGGCCAGCGCCAGGACCAGGCTAAGGAGCACCGGTTTCGTTCCGATCACTTTAATTATCCATGGGGCGTGTGCCAGCGTTGCACGGGTCATGCTCTGGCTGGGTCGTATCACTAAATTTATCTTCATTTTTGATTCTTTCCGACAGTTCACGCGGCTTTTGCGCATTGCTCCGCGGTGTGCGTGTACTAGTACATCGACAACCGTTGGGAAAACCGTAGCCGTGTTGAAGGCGATGCGTTTCAACAGCTACAGTAGTCGGCGACCCGCACTTCCCTATGGGGTGTAACCCTAGCTGCGGAGGAACGCCGGGCACGGACCCAGCGCGATTTGAGCGGGCTGCCCCATCGAAAATTCGGTTCGGACGAGTTCATCAAAGAGAAGTTTGGCCCACGCGGCCACGCGGCCCTAACGATTCATTCTCCCAACCTTCAACCCTCAACCAATTTCAGTTTTCACCCTCCCAGGGCGACGCCACGGCGGCGGCCGCGCGTCTGACCGTGGTGGAAAAACATCAGGTGCTTCCTGACCGGCCCGAGGCTCAGGAGTTGTTTGCGGCTTTACTGCCCAGTCGTTTGATTCCGACGAAGGCGCAGGTTGATGCCGCGCACCTCGCCACGGCCACCGTGCATGGAATGGACTTCTTGCTCACTTGGCATTGTCGGCACATCGCCCACCACCATTATGGACAAGCGAATTTGCACCCGGTCATACTTGGTTGACCACCGATCTTGCGACCGCTTTCCGCGGCATTTCGGCTCGTTCGTTCGGAAGACAAGCGGGCTCCAACACTCCTCGTTCGTTCGTTAAAGTTAGTTTGACGACCTGCGCGGAGGGGCGAGTTCTTGAAGGCTTTCGACAGTGAAATCGCGGTCGGTGTAGGTCACGTCGTACCGGATACTAGACCCATCGATCAGGGTCGATGAATTCCCTCGCGCGCCGCTTACGGTGAGGACGGCCGGGATTTTGTGGTCGCCGGAGGCGGCCACGCGCGTGGTGTCGATACGGCGGAGCATTTGCCCGGAGCTGTCGTATTTCTCAACCCGAAGCGGGACTAGGCGTCGCACATCAATCCAACTTCGCACGCTGCCATAGATCGAGCGTTCGTCTTGGCCCGGCTTCGACTCGAGGATGGAGCATTTCACGCCGTCCACCTTCTCGGTGCCAACGATGGCCTGCTGGTCCCACGCGAAGAAATTTTCGATGACGTCCTCATACGACAGGTCGCTGCCGAGCAGTGGCTCTTTCAGGTCGCCGATCGGGCGCAGGGTGTTCGGCGGCACGAAAACGGAACCGCTGGCGGGACGGTTGCCAATTTTCCGGAGAAGCACGGATTCGCCCTTGCGTTCCTTGGGATAAAGCACCTGATACACGACCTCGGAAGAATTGGTCGTTCGGCGTTCCTTGATTTGAAGCTGGAGGGTTTCCGTGGTCGCCCCCTTGATCTCCATGCGGAGGCGCACATGCGACGCACCGTTCTGGCGAAAGGCGCTGAGCCGGGCAGCAAGGTCGCTCGCAGTCATTGGCGCAGCGCTCTCGGCGGCGCGGGAGGAGAACGCAAGCGTGAGGCCAATGATGGCAGCGGCCACCGGGCGGGACATTAGGCGGAATGGTTTCATAGGAGTTGAGGGATTTCAGCCGTGTAACGCGTGGCTCGGCGTGAGACGGGAACTCCGCCAGGCGGGATAGAGGCCGCTGAAAACGCCGACCACGACCGCGATGGCCACAGCCATGACGAGAAGCTGCGGGTTCAAGTCGGGCTCGAGCAATCCGCGGATGGCGGGCGTGGTGACGAGGAGCTTCACACCAAACACGCCGATCAGCACTCCGCCCACGCCCCCGAGAAACCCGAGCAGCGCCGATTCCAACAAAACCATGCGCACGATCCGACTGCGTTTCCAGCCGATGGCGAGCAGCACACATATCTCCTGGGTGCGCTCGAAGACGGTCATGAGCATCGTGTTCATGACGCCGAGCACGCCGACGAGCACGGCGAGCAGCGACGTGCCCCAGCTCATGGCGCTGATCATCTTGTAAGCCTGGCTGTCGCGAATGTGTTCGCCCGCGACGACGGCGCGCGCTTCGGGCACGAGGCTGGTGATCTTTTCGCACAGCGCGTTCACTTCCTCCTTCGTCGTGCCGGAGGTGACGCGCAGGTCGATGATGTTAATCTTGCCCTGGTTGCCGGTGATTTCCTGGAGCAGCGGGAGCGAGAGAATGACCGAGCCGTTTTCGACGACCGCACCGCCATCGACGATGCCGACGACGGCGAGTTCTTCCGTTTCAAGCTGCAAGGTGTCGCCGACTTTTTTCTGCAAAACGTCCGCGGCGGTTTTACCGAGCACGACCGCCTTCTCCGTCGCGTCGCTGGGTAACCGGCCATTCACGATCTTGAGATTCTTCCAAGAAAAGCCGCCCCACTGCCGTGCGGAGACGATCATCATCTCGGCCTTCTCCACGCTCATAAGATCGACGAGCAGCGCGCACGTCTCCGCGACGTGCGGGAGCGGGGTGATCCGTTCGACGACCGCAGCGCTGAAGGGCTTCGGCGTGAGCGCGCTGCCCATGCTGCTCACGACGACATCGGTGCCGCGCGTTTTCATGCCGGCCTGCCAGCTCGTCTCGAACCCGCGCGAAATGCCGACCAGCGCGACGACGGCGGCGATGCCGATGGAGATGCCGACGACAGTGAGACCAGTGCGCACGGGGCGCCGCAGGAGTCCACGGGTGACGACGGTGAGAAAGTTCATGGTGTGGTGAGTCCGTCGGAGACGATGCGCCCGTCCTTCATCGCGATGACGCGCGCGGCTTTGTTGGCGATGCCCATGTCGTGCGTCACGAGCACGAGCGTGAAGTTTTGCTCGCGCCGCAGGTTCACGATCAGCTCAAGGACCACGCCGGCGTTTTCGCTGTCGAGGTTGCCGGTCGGTTCGTCGGCCAGCAGCACCTTCGCGCCGTTGGCCAGGCTGCGCGCGATGGCGACGCGCTGGCGTTCGCCGCCGGAGAGTTTGGCGGGGAAGTGATGCTGCCGTCCTTCGAGTCCGACCGCTTTGAGCAACTGGAGCGCGCGCTGCTTGCGCTCGGACGCGGAGAAGTGCGTTTCAAACATCGGGATCTGCACATTCTCGAGCGCGGTGAAGGTCGGGAGCAGGTGGAAGGCTTGGAAGATGAAACCGATTTCGTGCGCGCGGTAGGCCGCGAGATCGGGTCGCTCGGCGAGCGAAGTGCCACGATAGAGCAGGGTGCCCGCGCTCGGATGATCGAGCGCGCCAAGCATTTGCAGCAACGTGGATTTCCCCGATCCGCTCTGGCCGACGATGGCCACGAACTCGCCCTGCTCGATGCGGAAATCCACGCCGCGCAACGCTTTCACCTGGCCGTCGTCGTATTCCTTTTTCAGCCCTTGGGCCTCGAAGACACAGGCACTCTCAGAATTTGGAGTCGTCATGAGTTTAGCGCTTGGGCGGTCATTTCCTGGCGCGTGGTGCGCGTGACGCCGCGCCACTGCGCGCCGACGCGCGGGTCGGGCAGATTGATGAAGAGGTCGTGCAACGCCGCGCGGTAGGTGCGGAAAGGCGGACGCTCTTCCGGGGTGCCCGGCTCCAGCGCGGCGGTGTGCTGCGGCAACTCGGGATGCGGCAGTCCGCTCCTCCAGTGGTGCACGCCGTGATAGGGCTCGTGGAGCAGCGTGAAGGTGACGAAGGTTGCGAGCCAGCCCTCGGCCACGATGCTGCGCGTCGAGCTGTTCACGGTCGAGCCGGTGAGGCCGACGTGCTCCACATATTTGCGCAGGCTCTGCATATTGGCCGCGAGCCACGCGGGGATGACGTGCAGCCAGAGGAAATATTTCCACCCATCGAACAGCGCGATCGCCGTGAGGATCGCGGTCCAGACGAGCGCGGCGCCGGCGAACTCCGTCCAGATGCGGCGGCGCAGCTTCTTGTTTCGGATCGGCGAGCCTGGGCGGAGAAAGGTGCGGATCAAAAGGAACGGCGTGAAGAACAGCCCCATCGTGAGTTCGAGAATCGCCGCGAGCACTCGCGCGCCGCGCGGCATCTGCGGATGGACGAACGGCCAAAGCTCCTCGTCGCGCTCCGACGCGAGATACGCGTGGTGCAATTGATGGGCGGCGCGGTAGAGGCTGAAGCTCATCAGGCTCATGGTGCCAATGATGAGACCGTCGATTTCATTGAGGAGGCGGCTCTTGCGGAGCAGCCCGTGCGTGGCCTCGTGAAAGCCGATGAGCATGCTGTGCATGAGGTGGCTGGAGACGAGCACGAGAGGCGCGGCGAGCCAGTAATTGCCGCGATACACCGCGAAGCCGAGCGACACCTGCGAGATCAAGAACAATGCCGTGAGCACGGGAAACGCGGCGCGACTGATCCAGTGCGGCTCCTGCGGTTCGATGGCGGCTTTTGCGGGATTCATCGGAGTGCAGCGGTGAGGGCGGCGGCCCGGGTTTCGGACGGCTCGCCGGCGGTGGTGAGGATAGACTCGAAGGTGCGGCTGAGGTTTTCCACGTCGGCTTGCGGAAAGAGTTTGGGGCGGAAGAGCCAGACGACTTCAAGTTGCTCTTCCTCTTCGGTTATCTCGCACGCGAGGTGATAGCGCGCCGTGCCGGAGGAATTCATCCGCAGTTTCGCGGAGAGGTCGGGCAGCGCGATGTCGGGGATCGGATGATTTTGCAGGGCGAACCGCACCTCGAAGATCGGGTTGTGGCCCGGCGCTCCGGCGTCGCCGAGGGCGCGCGCGAGTTCGGCGAAAGGCATGGCGTTCGCGAAAGAATCGAGCGTGGTCTGATGCACGGCGCGTACGCTCGCGACAAACGAACGCTCGGGATCGACGTGGGCGCGCAGCGGGACGATGCCGGCGAAATAGCCCATCGTTTCATTGCTCGCCTGCTTGGAGCGATTCGCGACCGGGGTGCCGACAAGGATGTCATCGGCGCCGGTCCAGCGTGAGAGTGCGAGCTGGAAGGCGGTGAGCAGCGTGCTGTAGAGCGTCGCGCCGCTGCGGCGGGCGAGTTCGCGCGCGGTGTTCGCGAGGTCGGCGGGGAAATGCGTGACGATCCGATGGTGCGCGCCAGAGGCGGTGTCGGAGCCTTCGAGTTCGGGCCAAAGGCGGCGGTGCCCGGCGAGCTGCTTTTTCCAAAAGGCCGCGCGCGGCTCCAGTTCCGACGGCTGCCAGAACGCGCGCTCGGCGGCACCCCACGCGGTGTAGGTGAGCGGCACCGCAGGCAGCGGCTCCGACAGGCCGCGCACGCTTTGGATGTAGGCGATGCACAAATCCTGCACGAACACGCCGAGCGTCCAGCCGTCGGCGATGGCGTGGTGGATCGCGAAGACGAGGACGTGATCATCGGCCGCGCGACTCAGCAGCACGACCCGGTAGAGCGGGCCTTGCAGCAGGTCGAAAGGCTCGTGGAAAATCGCGCGCGAGATTTCCTCGAGGTCTTCCGACGCGGACAATTCGCGAGATCGGAAATTGACCGGGCCATCCTCGCGGATCATTTGCACCGGCCGGTCTTTGCCCGGCAGGAACGACACGCGCAACGCCTCCTGCCGCTGCACGACGCGTTGCAGCGCGACGGCGACATCCGCGACGGTCAGCTTGCCGCGCACCTCGATGAGACAGCAGATGTGGTTCGCCATGTCGCCGATCGCCACGGGCGAAGTCTCCCACAATTCGCGCTGGGGAAAGGTCAGCGGCTGGAGGCGGATCTGCCCGCTCTCCAACCGTTGTTTCAACAGCGCGCGTTTATCGTCGGTCATGGTCTCGGTGGGATTGCGCGTCATGAATTCCGCTCCTCGCGCTCGTGCCTCGCTTCACCACCCACTAATTCCCATGACGCCTTCGTCACCGATGCGCGCACTATTTCTGTCTCGAAGTGCATGACATTCACACGTTCGCGGCTCCTTGCGGAGCGGGATCTTTGTGGGAAGCGGCTTCCGCGCCGAGCAGGCGGTCGATGTCTTCATCGGAGAGCGCCTCGAGATCGACCTCCCCGGTCGCGGCGACTTCAGCGGGCGCGGCGGCCGGAGCAGGAGCGGCGGTGTTGCCGCCCATGTGCCCAGCGATCAGGATGGCGATCTGGCCGATGGTACGCGCGCGCATGAGGCTGGCCGGCGGCAAAGACACGCCGGTGGCGGCTTCGAGTGAATTCTCGATTTCGACCACCATGAGCGAATCCAATCCGAGATCGGTGAGCGGCTGATCGTCCCGCAGACTGCCGGGCTTCACGCGCAGCACGGAGCCGACGACTTCGCGCACGGCGGAGGCGATGATCGACTCGCGGTCCTCGGGCGAGGCGGACTCGATCTTCATCCGCCAGTCGCTCGTCACGCCGCCGCCTTCCTGGCTTTCGACGGAGGAAATGATGCGTTCGAGCAGGGGGTTCTCCGTCATGCTGCGGAAGAACTGCTGCCACTTCGCCCAGTCCACGCGGATCGCGGCGACCTGCGTATGGCCAGCGACGAGCGACGATTCGAGGATCGCCATTACTTCGCCCGGCGAGAGCGCCGTGGTGCCCTGCCGCGCGAGGAATTCGGCGACACGCTCATTGCGCGCGACGTAGCCTTCACCGCCGAGCACGCCCCAGTTCATGGTCAGCGCGGGCAGGCCGAGCCCGCGACGGTGATGGGCGAGCGAATCGAGGAAGGCGTTGGCCGCGCCGTAGTTTCCCTGCGAGGGATTTCCGAAGATGCTGGAGATGGACGAGAACATGACGAAGCAATCGAGCTTCATGTCGCGCGTGCCTTTGTGCAGCAGCCATGCGCCGTAGGCTTTTGGTTCCATGACGGTGCGCATGCGCTCGCGGTTGAGCGCGGCGAGCGGTGCGTCATCAATCACCATCGCGAGGTGGAACAGGCCGCGCAGCGGTTGACCGCCGGCGCGGATGTCCGCGAGCATTTTTGCGATGTCTTTCTCGGAGCCAGCGTCGGCTTTCACCACGCGCACGCCGATTTCACGGTCGCGCAGGCTTTGCACAAAGGCTTCCGCCGCGGGTGTCGCCGCGCCGTTGCGGCTGCTCAGCACGAGGTGCCGCGCGCCGCATTTCACCAGCCATTCGGCGAGCACTTTGCCGAAGCCGCCGAAGGCGCCGGTGATGAGATAGCAGCCGTCCGGCTGGATCGCGAACGGCGGTGGGAGTGCTTCGCCACGGCGCGGCACGAACACCTCCGGGAAAGCCACGATGACTTTGCCGATGTGTTTGCCGCTCGCCATGAGCCGGAACGCCTCGTCAATGCGGCACGCGGGGAAGGAGCGGAACGGCAGCGGCGTGAGCGCGCCCTTTTCCACGAGGTCCGTGAGTTCGCCGAGCATCTCTCGCGTGAGCGATTCGTCGCCGGCAAAAATGGCGTCCATCGCGATGACGTGGAACGACGCGTTGCGCCGGAGCGGCCAGAGCGGGATGCGCGAGTTTTGGTAGATGTCGCGTTTGCCGATCTCGATGAAGCGGCCCGATTCCGCGAGGCACGAGAGCCCCATCGGGATCGCCTCGGCGGCGAGCGCGTTCAGCACGACATCCACGCCGCGCCGGTCGGTGAGTTCCATCACCGCTTCCGCAAAATCGCCCCGGCGCGAGTCAATGACATGCTTCACGCCGAGCGTTTTCAGCAGCGCGCGTTTCGTCGGGTTGCCCGCGGTGGCGATGACGGATGCGCCGAGATGGTGCGCGATCTGAATCGCCGCCATGCCGACGCCGCCCGCGCCCGCGTGGACGAGGATCGTTTCGCCCGCGCGCAGCCGCGCGACGTTCTTCAGCGCGTGCCACGAAGTCATGAAGACGACGGGCACCGTGGCCGCTTCTTCGAATGACATCTGGCCCGGAATGCGGCGGACAGCGTCGGCGCGCGCCAGCGTCTGCGTCGAGAGGCCGAAAACCGCGAGGCCAAACACACGGTCGCCCGGTGCGATGTGCGTCACGCCTGCACCGACGGCTTTCACCACGCCGCCGACTTCGTCGCCGAAGATGCGCGCGTCGGGCGCTTCGCCGGGGTAGAGCGCAAGCGCCTTGAGGAGATCGCGGAAATTCATGCCCGCCGCGTGTACATCGATGAGCACTTCACCCGGCCCGCAGGGCGGCAGCGCGAAGGGCGCGAAACGCAGCGTGTCGAGATGGCCGCGCTCGCGGGATTCGAGCCGCAGTGGCACCGCGGGATCGAGTGTCTGCTGCACAGACGGACGCCCGCGCGTGAGGCGTTGTGCATAGCGCGCTTCGCCGCGGAACGCGATTTCGTGCTCGGCGTCGTTGCGCGGCAGTTCGCTCCAGAGCAAGGCGGCATCAGCCTCGGAAGCCACGGGCGGCAAGTCGATGCCGCGGCAGGAGAGGTTCGCGTATTCGTTCAGGATGACTCGGAACAGTCCGACACCCGGCGCTTGCGCCACCGCCGTCGCAGCGGTCTCGCGGCCGGCCGGCTGAGCGCCGCGCGTGACGGCATCAATGCGCACTTTGCCCACCGGATGAGCGATTTCGAGGGCTTGGCTGAGGTGCAGCAAAGCATCGGTGCCCATGAGCGTGTCGCCCTCGGCGATCTCCGCGGGCGCATCGAGACTCCATAAATAAATGATCCGTTCGAGCGGCGCTTCGGCCACGGCAGCGGCGATGAGTTGCGTCCAATCCTCCGGCGCTTCCGCGCGCAGGGTGAATGCGTCGCTTCCAGTCGCGGCGAATTTTTCGCCTGGTCGTGCGATGCGGCAGCGCGCTCCGGCGGCGCGCAGTTGCAGCGCCACTTTTTCGCCCAGCCCCGAGGCGTCGGCAAAAATGAGCCACGATTTTTCCGGCGGTGCTTCCGGCAGAGCGGAAGCGGCGGCAGTTTCCTGCCACACTTTGCGCGCGAGCAGGCCGATCTGGCCTTCGCCGCCATCCGGGCCGATCAGCCCCGGCAGCGAAGCCACTTCGCCGAAGCCCGTTTCTTTCAACACGCGCTCCCATGTCGCGCGCGCCAGCAGCGGCTGGTCCGGGCGCAGATCGCGGTCGGTGAAGCGCCACCAGCCGCGCGTGAGGCCGAAGACCGTTTCCGTCCACAACTGCGGCGACGCGGTGTCCATGAAAACGAGGGTGCCGCCCGGCGCGAGCAGTTCGTGCAAATGGCCGAGCGTCGCGCGGACATCGCTCACGGCATGGACGACATTGGTGCCGATGATGAAGTCGAACGATCCCGCGGCGAGGTCCTGCCCGGCGCCCGGTTTTTCGAGATCGAAAATCTTGCACTCGACTTCGGGGAAGGCGGCGAGCTTTTGCATTGCGCCGGGAAAGAAACCCGGCGTGACGTCGGTGAACGTGTAGGAATGCAGGCCGCGTTCGAGCAGCGGCAGCACATGTGCGGACAAGCCGGCGGTGCCGCCGCCGATTTCGAGGATGCGCAGTCCGCGGCCTTCGGGGAGATGGCGCGCGGCTTCCTGCACGGCCGCCGCGATGGCGGCCAGCCAGTGGCTCGTGGAAAGGCCGTCGCCGTAAAATTGATCCAGCAACTCCGCGCCGCCGCCCATGAAGAGCACATGCACGGCATCCTTTTCGTCGCGCAGGATCGGGCCGAGTTCCGCGCAATTTCCCGCGCAGAGCAAGGACTCGGGCAAATGGCCGGGGTGGAGCGAGATGGCGGCCCGCAACTGTTCCTGCGCGGAGTCCGTCGCCGTGGTGAACTTCACCGTGGGTTGGTAACCCGCCGCGCTTTTCCTGAGCAGGCCGAGTCTCACCAGGCCGGCCATCAATCGCTCGAAAACCGGCTGCATCGGCTCGGCGACGCGCAGGGAATCGGCGGTGAACTTCATTTCGGCGATCACACCCATCTCGCGCAAACCGCAGGCGAGTTGCGCGGCGGTGAGAAGCTCGCCGGTGGCCATCGACCCTTGCAGCTCGGCACGACCGCGCGTGGCGATGATTTGATCGAGCGCGTGTGCGGCGGCGGCGTGCAGTTGCGCGAGCGGCAGCGGCGGGCGCGGCGCGGGTGCGGATGACGACGGCGTGCGCTCCCAATCCAAATGGTAAATCACGTCCCGCGTGCCGCCCGGCGCGCCCGA
>JBBQYK010000081.1:0-15304 GCA_038208765.1 Verrucomicrobiota bacterium | reverse complement strand
CCGACGGTGATGGCGCGCTGCACGAGCGTGCGCTCCCAGGTGATGGTGGAGAAGTAACCGTTGCCAACCTGCCCGGCGAGGTTGATGGCCGCGCAGTTCGTCAGTTGAAGCAAGGCCCCGGAGTGAACAAAGAACAGCGGCTGCTCGGAGCGATGGCTCGAACCTGGAGAAAAGCTCATGCTGCCCGCCGCGCCGGAGCCGGTCATGATCGCGTGGTTCGCCGTCAGTTCCGAAGCCGGGCCGCGCATGAACCAGCCGCCCCACGCGCCGGTGCGCTGCTCCGGCGCGACGCGATTCGTGGGCGTGAACACGACGGGCTGCGTCGCCGTGCCGTTGATGAGCGTGCGTCCCGTGTTCGTGATGTTCACGCCGGGATTCAATCGCACCACCGTGCCCGCCTCGATGGTCAGCGTGGCGGCGGCGGGAATGGTGAGGTTCCCCGTGACGTGAATGCGCGAGTTGTTGGTCCAAGTCGTGGTGCCGAGCACGCCGGAAACGGTCGTCCATGTCGTCGTCGATTCGATGTTGATCGCTTTGTTCGCGGTGAGGGATTGCAGCGCGCCGTTGAAGGAGATGTTACTTCCAGCGGCCGCGGGCGGCAGCAGGCCGAAACCCACGCCGCGCAAAATGCGAAACGCACTTGCCTCGTGCCCCGGCGCGCTCACCCAGCCGTTCACGCGCCGCGCGTTGCCGCCGCCATCCTCCACGCGCGCGATGACGGGAATGTCTAGGCCCGCCGGATAATCCTGCGGTGTCACGAGGTCCAGTTGCGCGCCAGCCATCTCCGCCGCCGTGGAGGGAATGGGCGGCAGCGGCACCCATTGAATCAATCCGAGTTCCGGCGAGCCGCGCTGCGAAGAAAGAATGATGAAGCGCACGAGCGCGTTGGACACCGCCAGCGTGTTGTCGTCGGTGCGCGCCACGTAGAGATCGTAATAGTCCATCTTCGTGACGGTGTTCGAGATGCCGGCGGGCACGGTCACGCCATTGAGCGTGACGGCGTAACTGAAGCCCGCGTTCGTCTGCACGCGGAAGGTGGCGGTGTTGTTGTACGTGGCGCGATCCGCCACGCCGTCGATGACGATGCTTTGCGCGAACACGGACGCGACGGCTCCGCAGATAAGAAAAAGGGCCAGAGTGCAACGAGTGAACATGGCGTGAAGTTAACGAGATCGGCGCGCACGGGCAAATGGTTCCGTGCCCCCGGCGTCCCGCCGGGTCAGTGCTCCGCAAACCAGCGCGCCATTTCCTCGTCGAGCAGCCTGCGTCGTCAATCAGTCCCCGCCCGGCAGGATGCCGGGGGCACCGTGCCCCCGGCGTCCCGCCGGGTCGGTGCTCCGCAAACCAAGGCACCACTCCCTCGTCGAGCAGCCTGCGTCGTCAATCTACCCTGACCCAGCAGGATACCGGGACCACTTCACGGCACCACTGGCAGCCGCAGGCACGCCGCCTCGCGGTCGTTGCGAATGAAAAGCAAATCACCGGCGAGCGCGGGCGGATTCCAGGTCTTGGCGGTGAAAACTTTGTGGCGCGCGAGTTCGCGCTGCTCGGCGGAATTCGGTTCGAGCAGCACGATGTCGCCGCTCTCCGCCATCAGCAGAATCAACTTCCCGACGAGCATCATCTGACCATGGCCGTAGCGGTCGCCCTTCCATTTCAATTCGCCCGTGGCCGCGTCGATGCAAGCGAGCGCGCCGTCGTCGAGCCCGTACACAAAACCATCCAGATGAATCAACGTGCCGAACTTGGATTTCATGCGGATGGATTTCCAAACCTGCTTCGCGCGCCACTTGTTCGTCTCGTGCGTGATTTGGATCAGCTCGCTGCCCGCCGCGTAGCCTTGCGAGACCAGCACGCGATCGTTCGTCAACACCAGCGGCACGCTGACGTGCGGAAAGGGATTGCGCCACGGGTACTGCCAAAGCACCGCGCCCGTCTGCTCGTCGTGGCCCGTGACGTTCTGGGAAAAAATGAGAATCTGCGGCACGCCCGCCAGCGTGACGCGCACCGGCGAACTCCAATGCGCGTCGTCGTGACCGCCCTTCCACAGCACTGCGCCGTTCTCACGAGCGTAGGCCACGAGGGATTGCTTGTTCCCGCCGACCGCTACAATCACCGCGCGCTCCGTGACCAGCGGCGACGACGCCACGCCCCACTCGGGCAGCTTGGCGCTGTGTTCGGCGAGCGTGTCCTTGCTCCAAACTTTCTTCCCGGTCGCGAGATCGAGGCAGTTCAATACGCCCGCGCCGCCGATGGTGAAAACCTGATTTCCAAAAATCGTCGGTGTGGCGCGCGGGCCTTCGCCGGCGATGACCGTGGCGTAGCGTGAAGCATCCGCATGTGACCAAAGCTGCGCGCCGGTCAGCGCGTCGTAGCACACCACCAGTTCCTCCGCGCCGCGCTGTTCCTGCGTGATGGCGCGCGCGCCTTCCACGGCGAAGGCCGACCACGCGGAGCCGACGGCGTGACGCCATAGTTCTTGGGGCGGCGATTGTTTCCAATCGCGCGCGAGCGCTGGGCCGGACAGCACGCCGTTACGATTCGGACCGAGGAATTGCGGATAGCTGTTCGTGAGACTCGCGGACTCGGCGCTCCGTGCTCCGCCAGTTTTTTCCACCGCGACCACACGCGCTTTTTGCCAACGCCACTCGACGATGGGCAGTAGGTCACCGTTCACGCCGCTGATGCGCAAGGTGAAGCAGCAGAGAATCACCGCGACGATGGTCCCGAGGAAAACCATCCATCGCGCCCGCGCCCGCCAGCGCGAGGCGAACAAGACCCAAACGAGAAAGCCCGCGTAGCCCGCCGCCACCATGCCCAACGACGTCAGCCACTTGTTCTGCCGCGACACGTCGCGGAAGGCCCAGATGAAAACTAATCCGCCCGCCAGCAACACCAGCCACACCGCGATCATCCACCGCCCGCGCCGCCGCGCTCTGAGAAACTTTTCCTCGACCGTAAGCATGATTCAGTTGAACGACACGTTGCGTGCATGGCAAGTCCGCGCGCCGGCCCGTCAGTTCCCACTTCTCACCCAAACTTTTTCCCCTATCTTCCGCGCGCATGAATTTGAAGGAAGAGATGACGTCGCTCGGCCGCCAGGCCAAAGCCGCGTCGCGCGAACTCGGGAAGCTGACCACGGACGAGAAGAACCGCTGCCTGCTCGCGATGGCCGGCGCGCTGGAGAAAAACTCCGCCGCCATCAAGACCGCCAACGCCAAGGACATGAAAACCGGCGCGTCCCTCGGCCTCAGCACGGCCATGCTCGACCGCCTTAAACTTGATGACCAACGCATCGCCGGCATGGCGAAAGGTTTGCGCGAAGTCGCCGCGCTCCCCGACCCCATCGGCCGGACGCTCGACGAACGCACGCGCCCCAACGGCTTGCGCCTGAAGAAAATTTCCTCGCCCATCGGCGTCGTCGTGATCATTTACGAGTCGCGGCCCAACGTCACCGCTGACGCCGCGAGCCTGTGCTTCAAATCCGGAAACGCCACCATTCTGCGCGGCGGCAAGGAGGCGATTCATTCCAATCAAATTATCGCGAAGACGATGGTCGCAGCCGGGCGCAAGACGCTCGCGCAATTTCCCGCGCACGCCATCCAGGTCGTCGCCACCACGGATCGCGACGCCATCAAGGAGCTGCTGTCGCTCACGCACTACGTGGACCTCTGCATGCCGCGCGGTGGCGAGGGTCTCATCCGCGCCGTGACCGATTGCTCCAAGGTGCCGGTGATCAAACATTACAAGGGCGTCTGCCATGCCTTCGTGGATCGTGACGCCGACCACAAAATGGCCACGGCCATTGTGATGAACGCCAAGGTCCAGCGCCCCGGCGTGTGCAACGCCATCGAAACCTTGCTCGTCGATCAACCGCTCGCGGAAACCTTTCTCCCCTCCATCGCCCTGCGCCTGGGTGAGAAAAATGTCGAACTGCGCTGCGACAAGGCCGCCTACGATCTCCTCAAACGCACCGGGGCCAAGCTGCGCCTCAAGCGCGCCACCCATGCCGACTGGTCCACGGAATACAACGACTACATCCTCAACGTCCGCGTCGTGGACGGCGTGGCGCAGGCCATCGAGCACATCAGCACCTACGGCTCCGCGCACTCCGAAACGATCATCACGCGCAAGAAAACCACGGCGGACAAGTTCCTCGCCGAAGTGGATTCGGCGGCGGTCTATTGGAACGCCAGCACGCGCTTCACCGACGGCGGCGAATTCGGCATGGGCGCGGAGATCGGCATCAGCACCGACAAAGTGGGCGCGCGCGGGCCGATGGGCCTGGATGAGTTGACCACTTACAAGTGGCTGGGCTACGGCACGGGCCAGGTGCGGACGTAGCGCGACCCCGACACTTTGAATCAGCACGCCGCCCGCACCTACCACAACAGCTTCCACCAGCAACCCACCGCCACGACGGCCAAAGCCACGAGCGGCAGCAGCATTACTCTCAGCGCCGCGCCAAATCCCGCAGGCCGCATTTCACCACGCTCCCCGAGATATCGGCGGCCGGGCAGACTGTCCAACAACACCGCCTGATCCGGATTCTGCGGGTCGTAGAAAATCTGCTCTGCGGCATCATCCTCCAGCCGCTGGGTCTGATGCGTCTTCGTCGTGACCTCGCGCACCTGGCCCAGCGCGTCCGTGAACTGGAACACCAGTTTATACACCGGCAGCTTGTTCAACTTCACGCTGGTCGGCTCTTTGCGGACCAGTCTCCCCCTGACCGGTTCTCCATGCGCGAGCAACCGCAGACCACGCATCCCGCGCCAAATCCCCGGCAACACCGTGGCCAGCCCGATGGCGGGGAAAATGAAAACAAACGCCGCCGCCATGCTGAAGGGCGCACGCCTCGTGCCCACGATGCGCGACACTTCCGGACGGCCCACCGGAAACTCCACACTCACCGCGTCGCCCGCCGACTTGCCGCCGCCATGCTGATAGGAAGTGCCCTCGTAATTCGCGCCGTGCAAATTGAAACGATACTCCATCGCATAGATGGGCGTGCCCCGGCGATGCTTGCCGCCGCCTTGGGAGAAGCCCGTTTCCAGGCTGCCCGTCACCTGCCCTGGGGTCCTTTGCATCGGGCCGTGAAAATAAACGACGGACGACCAATCCGCATTCCCGGCAAACACCCACACGAAGACCATGCCGAACGCGAAGAAGAACCAGCCGAAGAACGCGAAGCCGCCGCCGAAGACCACCACCAGCCGCGTGGACAACGGAATGCGCCGCGGCCCGCGACGCAGGGAAGGCATGGGATCATTCACGCGCGGAGTTTGGAGAGGGCGAGGAGGCGGTCAATGGCGCAGTAAGTAGGGCAGACGTCTCGCCTGCCTCAGTCCTTTGGCCGTCCCGGCTGAAGGACACTAGCCGGGACGGCCCGTGGACTGGTGGCAGCCGAGACGGCTGCCCCACTACGGTTGGGCCGCAGCGCGGCCAAACCCACCGCGCGGTGGAGGAACAGTCGTCTCGACTGTGACCGCCCGAGTTTGCGCTTGTGACCGGGTCTCGTATCATCGCGCGCGTGAATCTGAGTGAGACGGAATCAGCGGACGACATTTCGGCGGCCAAGGCGCGGGCGCAGTTCGTGCGCGAGGCGATGCCGAAGGAGGGCTTGTTCGCGGGAATGTCGTGGCGGATTTCGCCGGAGCCGTTTCTGTTGAGCGCGGCGCAGGTGGAGGAGTTGAACTTGCTGGGGCGCGTCTCGTTGCAATTTTACCGGGCGGTGAACCAGCTCTACCGCCAAAGCGTGGACGGTCGGCAGCCGAAGTGGATCGCGGAGTTGTTGGACGCAGGCAAATCGCCGGAGCTGATCGAGCGTCAGCGGTCGGCGGCGTTCAAGAACGAGGTGCCGCGCGTCATCCGCCCGGACTTGATGCTCACGGAAAAAGGATTCGCGATCACGGAATTGGACAGCGTGCCGGGGGGGATTGGGGTGACGGCGTGGTTGAACCGCACTTATTCAGAAGTCCAAAGTCCAAGGTCCGAGGCCCAAGGCCAGGGCGTCATCGGCGGGGCAGATGGAATGTTGCGCGGGTTTGAGAGCATCTTCGAGAACGCGGCGCAGGTTCATATCGTGGTGTCGGAGGAATCGGCGACGTATCGGCCCGAGATGGAATGGGTGGCGGCGCAGCTCGGGAGTTCAAAGTTCAAAGTTCAAAGTTCAGAGTTCAACAGTTTCCAGGAAGGCGACGCGGTGTATCGCTTCTTTGAACTCTTCGACTTGGCCAACGTGCCGAACGCCGAGCAGATTTTTTCCCTCGCGGCGGAAAAGAAAATTCGCGTGACGCCGCCGCCGAAAACCATTTTCGAGGAGAAGCTGCTCTTCGCACTGTTGTGGAATCGCAATCTGCGTGAGTTCTGGCGGCAGCAGTTGGGCGAGGGATTTTTCAAGCGCCTGCTGCCCCTGGTGCCGTATTCGTGGGTGCTGGACCCCACGCCACTGCCGCCGCACGCGGCGATTCCCGGCCTGGAACTGACGGACTGGCGGCAACTCAAGACGTTGTCGCAGCGCGAGCGGGATTTAATTTTGAAGGTGTCGGGATTTTCCCCGGAGGCTTGGGGCGCGCGCGGCGTGTATCTCGGCAGCGACCTGCCCCAAGGAGAGTGGAGCGCGGCGGTGGACAAGGCGCTGGCGGCTTTTGCCACGTCGCCGTATGTGCTCCAGCGTTTCGAGAAGCCGAAGACGGTGGAGGCGCGGTGGTTTGACTTCGAGAAGAACGAGTTGAAGTCAATGCCGGCGCGGGCGCGGCTGTGCCCGTACTATTTCGTGGACGGCGAAGGTGACGCGGCGCGGGCGCAACTCGGCGGCGTGCTGGCGACCTTGGTGCCGGCGGATAAAAAGATTGTGCATGGCATGACGGACGCGATTCTCGCGCCGTGCGCGGTGGCGAAAACGACGGAGAAGAAATGAAACGGATCGTGACCAGAGTTTTTCATAATGGGGCAGGCGTCCCGCCTGCCGTAGTCCACTGGCCGTCCCGGCTGGTGTTCTGCAGCCGGGACGGCCACAGGACTGACGGCAGCCGGGACGGCTGCCCCACTGCGGCTGGCCAACCATGACTCTGATCGAATACACGCTGCTCGCCGTGAGTTCGCTGTTCGTCATCGTGGACCCGATTGCGATTGTGCCGACCTTTCTCGCGATGACGGCGGACGACACGCCCAAGCAGCGCGTGCGGATGGCGCAGGTGGCCTGCGTGATCATGGTGCTGGTGCTGCTGGCCTTTGCGATTCTCGGTGAATGGATTCTGCGCTTCGTGGGCATCAAGCTTCCGGCGTTTCAGATCGCCGGCGGCATCGTGCTGCTGCTCGTGGCGCTGGACATGTTGCGCGCGCAGCGTTCCCGCGTGCAGGAGACGCGCGAGGAAACGGCGGCGGGCGCGGCCAAGGACGACATCGCCGTGACGCCACTGGCCATTCCGATGCTCGCCGGGCCGGGCGCGATTTCCACGGCGATCCTGTTGCACAACAAGGCGGCGGATTTCACGCAGGAAGTTTTTCTCTGCCTCTCGATTCTCGTCGTGGGTGTGGCGAGCTACGTGATTCTGCATCTCTCGGCGCACGGCGCGAAGTGGCTGAACCCGATTGTCATGCGCATCACCACGCGCATCATGGGCCTGCTGCTCGCGGCGGTGGCGGTGCAGTTCATCGTGAACGCGCTGGTGGAGCTGGGCTTCACGAGACGGCTGTAGGCATGGCACGACTAATTTCGATCCGCAATGCCCTGTGATCGTTCCGCAATGCGCAAATTTCGATGCCCCCACTGCATGAACCCGGTTGGGCACTGAATGCTTTCAAGCTAATGGGTGACCCCTTTTGGCGGGCTGCTAGGGAGCTGAAACACCCAGTCGGAACAACCGCGGCTCAGGCGCCATGGGCACCGTCACGGATCTTGTGCCGTCTGGAGCCGGCACTTCCGCGCCGCTGACCGGCGCCCATGTTCCTCCGGACAAGGTCTTCTGTTCCCACGAATACTGCGCGGCGAGCGAATCCGGAGCGTAGGTCAGATCCACCTCAGGCCCCGACACTCCCACACGCCGGATCAGGGGCGCGGGAATGCCGAAGAGACGAAGCATGTCGCCAAAGCCGGTCAAACGATCCCCGCTGGTGCCGGTGACGCCAGTGGCCGCCTTCAACGCGGAGTAATACAGCGCCTTGCTCCGAATCTTGCCCGCCCCGTAGGCTCGGAAGAAGAAATGATCCAGCGCGTAGTCCGAACTGGCCGCGCCGGCCACGTTCAACAGGCGGAAGCGTTCGTAATCGGCGTAGATTGCCTCCAGCACCAGATGCGCTTCGCGTGCTTCGTAGGTGCGAGGCCGAGTCATCACGGAGTTCACGCACGCGCGATACACCTGCTCGTGACCACCGTTTTGAAGCGCGGTTCGCCAGAGCGCGGCTTGAGCAAGGGCGTTGGTGCGATCGTTTGGCCCGGCCGGAAGGCGCACACTCAACATCCAGGACAAGCAGTCCGATTTCACGGCATTCGGCGCCACGACATGCCCGCCGGAGAAAATCGTGTCGCGAATGATGGCTCCGTGGTTGGTCAGATGCCGCGCATCGATCGGCAGATAAAACGTCGCGGCCGTGTCGGTGTCACCGCTGGCCCGGGCCACGCAGAGATTGGTCAGGAAACGATCGACGTTGTTCGTGCGGTTCTGCAGCCAACCGGACATGGCAAACACCCCGGAAAGCTCCTGACGCAGGTACTTGCTGAACTCATACGCCGATACCGCGCCACCGGACCAGCCCGCCGCAAACACTGCCGTAGGATCGTAGTTCAATCGCTGGCGGATGTCCCGCGTCACGGCGTGTGTCACATCGGTGAACTGGTCCCAGTCCACACCGTTTTGCGATTCGAGGATGCCCACCACGATGAACTGGAGGCTGGACGCCACACTCTGGAAGTCGCCCACCATCCCGCCGCCATTCGCATGAAAGGTGTAGAGTAACGGCCGGGCTGGACCATTGCTGGAGTAACCGGGAGGCAGGTAGAGGTCGTAAGCGACGTCGGGATGATCCACGCACCGCACCAGCCCACGTTGTCCGGGCTCCACCAGCAGCCGGCTGTCCGGGCCAGGCACATTCCCGGTCAGTTCGAAGTCAAAGCTCACGTCACTGCTGTCGGCGGCGTTCTGATGAATCTCCACCGCAACCACATTGGTGCCGCCCGGAATCAGCAACCCCGGATCAAGACTGCGGTAGGTGAACGTCGTCTCGTCTGATCCACCAATGGCTACGAGAGCGGTCGCCAGGTAGTTCTGATTGCCCGCGCGCATGTTGCTGCGAAACACCTCCGTGCCATTCAGGAAAACAATCGCGCCGTCGTCGCGCAGGATGCGCATATAAACGTTGGTGTAGCGGGCATTCGCGGCGAGCACGAATGAACGCCTGAAGTAGCTGGTGATGTAGCGGGCGGTCGCCGACGGGCCATAGCTGATGACGGTCGCCTCATCCCCATCACCGTAGCCCAACTGGGCGGCGCCATTCGCCCACGACGCATCATTGAACGAATTGCTGCGCCAGGCTGTTCCCTGATCCGTCCCGTTATCCAGGTACTTCCAAACACCGCTCACGGGAATGATGACCGGCCACGGCGCGTCGTTGGCCAGCACGTAGAGCGTTTGCGGTACGGAGTCCGACACCTGACCGAGCGAATCGGACGCGCGCGCGACGATCGCATGTGTTCCGGGCGGCGCATTGAGCCACGAGAACTGGAAAGGCGCGGACCCGTCCGAGCCGATCACGTTCGTGCCGGAAAGAAAAGTTACGTTGGTAATCACGCCGCTGGACGCGACCGCGCTGGCGGACAAAAGGATGTTGCTCGCGGAATAAAAATAGCTGTCCGGCGCTGGGCTGACGAGCGCGACCGTCGGGGGCACTGCGTTGCTGGTGAAAGCGCCGACAAGTTCGAAGTTGAAACTCATGTCCGATGTCTGCGGCCCGTTTTGATGCACTTCCACCGCGACGAGGTTCGTGCCGTTCACCAGCAACGCCGGGTTGACCGTCGCGGGGAAGAACGTCACCTCGTCCGCCGCCGGAATGGAGATGCTCGCCGTCGTTGTGTAGCTGATGGTTCCCGCCGGCATGTTCTGCCGAGCCACTTCGGTGCCATTCAGATAAACGACCGCGCCATCGTCACGCAGCAGATTGAGCACGAGGTTGGTGAACTGCACGGCGTTGGTAAGGACGAAGGTCTTGCGGAAGTAGGTGGTGATGTACTTGCCGCTGGCGTTTGGCCCATAGCTGACAATCGTCGTCTCGTCGCCATCGCCGTAGCCGAACTCTCCCGCCCCGGTCCGCCAGCCGGTTTCGGTGTAGCCAAGAGAGCGCCATGCCGTTCCCTGATTGCTGCCGTTGTCGAGCAGGCTCCACACTGCATATCTGGGAATCAGTGTGATCGTGTCGCCGAGAAGATTTATGCCTGAGAATGCAACAATGAGGATCGCGACCGCCCAATTGGTCCAAGTTTTCATGCGTAGGGAAGGCGTCATAGCACCCTCAGCGAAAACCCGCAATCTCTATGGCTGCCCGCTTTCGACCCACGTCACGCTGAATCGGGCGAAGGTGACCGTCTTGTAGCTGGCGCTACCCAATGGCCAGCCGCGTGGCAATCCATTCACCCGCAGCCACGCCGGACGCCGCCCCGGGGCGAGGTGCAGCGGATATCCGCCACAGATTTTTCATGGGCTGCCTGCGTCCCCTGAATTGTTTCAGCCCGCCTTCGGCGCGGCGACGACTTTCAGCTTCAACACCACTTCCTGGCGGATGAGATCGTCGGCCTTGCCGGAATACTTCATCTCGAAGTCGTGGCGGTTCAGGAAAAATTCGGCGGTCAGATTCACCGCGCCATTCGTGAAGCGGATGTCGGCGGGGAAGGAAATTTGTTTCGTCACGCCGTGGAGGGTGAGGTTGCCGGTCACGGTCGAATTCGTCGCGCCCTTCTCGATGCCGGTGGTGATGAACGTGGCCGTGGGGAATTTCGCCGCGTCAAAGAAATCCGGGCTCTTCAAGTGCCCGGTGAGCCGGTCGGCGTCGGACCAGAGGGAGTCGGTGTCGATGACGACCTTGTTGCCGGCGGGAACGAGGCGGTCCTCAATCACGTTGAATTCGCCGGTGAATTTCTTGAAGCCGCCCTTGTGGCTGCCGCTGACTTTGGAGCCAATGAAGTCAATGGACGAAGCCTCCGGGCCGAAGGTGTAGGTCTTCGCGACGGCGGGCACGAGCGCGGGAGCGGCGTTGGAGGCGTTTTTGACTTCTGCGGCGGGCACGTTCTCCGCCGGGTTCTTGGAGCAGCCGATGACCACGGTGAGCGAGGCGAGGGCCACAAGTGAAGCGATGTTGGTTTTCATAAGTTAAATCCTTGCGGCGGTTGTGAACCAGCGCGCCAGTTCAGGCAAGGGGAAAACTGGTTTGGCATGGGAGCGCGGGCGTCTCGCCCGCCGGGCGGCTAGGATGGCCGCGCTCCATCATCCATTCTACGGCACCCGCACTTCCACTTTGTAGAAGGTGTGCGGTGCAGGATTGGTGTCGGTGAGCGAACTAAGTCCGCCGTTGCCCGGGATGTTGACCTGCGAGGTGACGTTGCTCCACACGGCGAAGTTCGTCGTGGAAAGCAGCGTGTATTGTCGATTCGAGGAACTGAAAAACAGGACGGTCGGCGGCGTTCCGGGTGTGATGCTCTCCAGTCGGAAAAACGACGCGGCGTTCGTCGGGTTCGTGTCGGCGATCCACTCCTGCAAATTGTTCAGCGCATCACCGTCAGCGTTGTTCGTCGCCACATTCGCGGCCAGCAAGTCGAAACCGAACTGTTGCGCCCAGCCGTCCGGGATGCCGTCGCCATTTGAGTCCGAGGCCGCGCGGAAAAATTCGTGCGCGCCGATGTCGTAGGCCGCGCCATTGATGCCGTCGCCGTCCAGCGGACGAGGCAGGCCGAGATAATCGTTCGTCACGCTGGCCGTCCAGTTCGAGGACGAGAGCAGCACCGCGTTCGTGCCCGCGTCAATGCACGGCGAACCGGCGCGCAGGAATACGCCATTCGTGAACAGCGGATCGGCATTGATGTTGCCCGGCCCCCAGACGACGACGCAGTTGGCGTTGTTCGTCACGATGCTGGCCCGCCCGCCCTGCACGTCGCTGTGCGACATGATGAGTTGCGGGTGCGGTTGAAAGGCGCTGGCCTCCATCGTCACCGGACCGGTGGGCGTGTTCCAAAGGATGGTGTTGATCACCGTGACCTTGCCGTTGCCGGGGAAGAGACAGTAGGGCGGGCCGTGCCGCGCGGTGTGATCGAACATGCGGATGCCGCGCCCGGAATTGATGATGGTGTTGTTCGCGATGAGCGCGTCGCACTGGTTCTGCACGGAGATGGCGGCGGCGGTGAAGTTGGAAAAGATGTTGTTGATCACGACGGGGTAGCCCTTGTCGCGCAGGACCACGCCGTGATCGTCGCCGCCGGTAATGAAGTTGTTCATGATGATGGCCGAGCAGCGCGTGGGATTGATCTTGTCCTCGTGGCCGTAGAGGAACGTGTTCCCGATGATGAGCGGCTGCGGCAGGCTTTCGCCATACAGGTCGATGTCATCGTTGTCGCCGTTCTTACTCGAGAAGGTGCAGCCCTGAACCAGCACGTAAGCAAAGCGCGTGTGGACGGCCTGCCCGATGTCCGTGAAGAAGCACCAACGGATGTTCGCCGAGGCCGCGCCGGGAAACTGCTGGTCATCCGAAATGATCGCGAAAACGTCGCCCTCGTTCCCACCCGCGCCGCCGACGAGATTTTGAAACGTGCAGTTGTCCACGTCGAGATGCGAGGCGAGGGCCACGATGGCCTCGTGGTAATTGCGCGGTGAGACGCCCTGCCCCGTCGCGCAGTTGGTCGGATAATAATCCTGATGATCGCCCGCGCTGGTCGCGTATTCGATCACGCAATGGCGAAAGCGGCTGTCATCCGCCTCGATGAATCGAATCTCCGACCAGCGGGCGGCCGTGGTGGCGCGCGTGATGCGGATGGGCGCGTTGCTCGTGCCGTCGGCGAGCAGGCGTCCGCGCACGATCAGCGTGGCGTTGGTGTTCATCAGCATCTGCGTGCCGGGCGCGATGGTCACGGTCACGTCGTTGGTGATGACCACGGTGCCGGCCAGCCAGTTCGTGCCCGACCAGGTGGTGTCATTGGTGATGACGCCGGAAATGAAGTTAGTCGTGGCGCGCGCGGTCGCGACCGCAAGAACGGCCACCAGCAACGCGGCCCGGAAAATTTTATGACTCATGCTGAGGAAGCTACCGGAGCGGCGCGGGGTGAACAAGCCGGGCGGGAGATGAGGGAAAGTTAAGGTCCCGTGGTCCCACCACGCGAATGCGCGCTTGTCCGGCGGCGACGCGGCGTTCAACGTCCGGCGAAACATGATCACCACCAACCTCAGCATCTTTGCCGCCGCCTGCGTTCTCTCCTCCGCCCTTTTCGCCCAGGCGCAGTCCGCCGCGCACTCGGCCGTGAAGCCGGTGCCGCGTGATGCGAACTGGAAAGTCCGCGCCGACCTGCTCGACACGCGCGTCAAGGAAACGCCCGACACCGAACTGCTCTTCATCGGCGACTCCATCACGCAGGGCTGGGAAGGCGGCGGCGCGAAGGAAGTCTGGGCCAAGTTTTACGCGAAGCGCAAAGCCGTGAACCTCGGCATCGGCGGTGACCGCACGCAGCACGTCCTCTGGCGCCTGATTAACGCGCCGCTCGACGGCGTGAAGCCCAAGGCCGCCGTGGTAATGATCGGCACGAACAATTCCAACGCCGAGGACAACACGCCCGGCCAGATTATTGACGGCATCGCCGCCATCGTGGACAAGCTCCGCGAGCGTCTGCCGAACACGAAGATTCTCCTGCTCGGCATTTTTCCGCGCAGCGAAAACTTCACCGCGCAGCGCGGCAAGCTCACGCAGATCAACCAGGTTCTCGCCAAGTTGGAGGACGGAAAGAATGTTCACTACCTCGACATCGGCCATCACTTCCTGACCGGCGACGGCGCGCTGCCCGCCGAGCTCATGCCCGACTACCTGCACCTTTCGCCCAAGGGCTATCAACTGTGGGCGGATGCCATCGAGCCAAAGCTCGCGGAACTGCTCGGCGAGAAGAAGTAACAGCGGCACGACGGTGGAGCCGGAGCGGTGGACAGCCCTGTCCGCCGCTTCTTTTTTGAAGTGCGTCGAAGGGGGCGGGAAAATTTACGCGCCCGGATTGTAGTTTAACCACGGGCCAAGCCAGCGTTCCATCTCAACGAGCGGCTTGCCTTTGCGCTGCGCGAGGTCGGCGACCTGATCCTGAGCGAGTTTGCCGACGGCGAAATACTTCGACTCGGGGTGCGCGAAGTAGAGTCCGCTCACGCTGCTGCCGGGCCACATGGCGAAGCTCTCGGTGATCTGGATGCCGGTGCTTTTCTCCACGTCGAGGAGCTGCCAGAGCGTGCCTTTCTCGGTGTGGTCAGGACACGCGGGGTAGCCGGCGGCGGGGCGGATGCCGCGATACGCTTCGTCGATAATTTGGTCAGTGGAAAGTTTCTCCGTCCGCCCGTAGCCCCACTCTTCGCGCGCCTGCTTGTGCAAATACTCGGCGAAAGCCTCGGCCAGCCGGTCCGCGAGCGCCTCGGCCATGATGGCGTTGTAGTCGTCGTGATCGGCCTTGAACTTTTTCACCAACTCATCCAGTCCGTGGCCGGTCGTGACGGCGAAAGCGCCAATGTGGTCGGGAAGTTGAGAGGTTTTCGGCGCGATGAAGTCGGCGAGCGACCAGTTGGGCGAGCCATCACCCTTCTCCATCTGCTGACGGAGGAAGTGGAATTTGGTCAACGTCTTCGTCCGTGATTCATCGGTGTAAATCTCCACGTCCTCCCCGACACGATGGGCGGGAAAGAAACCATAGACCGCCGTGGCTCGAATCAGTTTCTTGGCGATGATTTCGTCGAGCAGTTTCTGCGCGTCGTTGAAGAGCTTGGTGGCTTCCTCGCCGTATTTCTCGTGCTGGAGAATTTTCGGATACACCCCGCGCAATTCCCAGGTGTGGAAGAACGGCGACCAGTCAATGAACTCGCGCAGCGTGGCGAGCGGGAAGTCGTCGAGCACGCGCGAACCGGTGAACGCGGGCTTCGGCAGATCGGTGTAGGTGAGCTTCGGCGCGTTGGCGCGGGCTTGCTCGATGGAAAGCAACTTCACCTGCTGGCTGCCGTGTTGCTGGCGCAGTTTCTCGTAGTCCGCGCGAAGCTGTTTCACGAACGCAGGCTTCTGCTCCGCGCTCAACAAACTGCTCGCCACC
>JBBQYK010000080.1:0-15314 GCA_038208765.1 Verrucomicrobiota bacterium | reverse complement strand
GGCCAATTCCCCGGCTTGACCTTTGAATTCCAACGGCGAGACTGCGCGGCTCGAATTTTTAAGAGAACGAAATCATGGAACACATTCGCAATATCGCCATCATCGCGCACGTCGATCACGGCAAGACCACGCTCGTCGATTGCTTGCTCAAGCAGTCCGGAACCTTCCGCGCCAACCAGCACGAGTCCTCCGAGGAACGCCTCATGGACTCGATGGATTTGGAAAAGGAAAAGGGCATCACCATCCGGGCCAAGAACGCCGCCTTCAAATACAAGAACTACCACATCAACATCGTGGACACGCCCGGACACGCGGACTTCGGCGGCGAGGTCGAGCGCATCATGAACATGATTGACGGCGTGCTGCTCGTCGTGGACTCGGCGGAAGGCCCGCAGGCGCAGACGCGCTTCGTGCTGCGCAAGGCGCTCGAAGCCGGTGCGAAACCCATCGTCGTGATCAACAAGATTGATCGCGAGAACGCCAACCCCAAGAAGGTGCTCGACGAAGTGTTCGAGCTGTTCCAATCGCTCGGCGCGACCGATGAGCAGTTGGATTTCCCGTTCATCTATTGCTCGGCCAAGAACGGCTACGCCAAGGTTGAACTCGAACACGCCAGCGGCACGATGGAGCCGCTCTTCGACGCCATTGTGAAACACATCCCGCCGCCGCGCGCCAAGGCCGGCGAGGGCTTCCAGGTGCTCGTGGCCAACCTCGATTACAGCGAATACCTCGGACGTATCGCCTTCGGAAAAATCGTCGAGGGCAAATTGAAAATCTCCGACCCCGCCATCTGCCGTCACGGCGACGGACGCATCACGAAGGGCAAGATCACCGCGATCTATCACTTCGAGGGCATGAAGCGCATTGAGATTCAGGAGGCGCACGCCGGCGACATCATCGGCATCGCGGGCTTTGAAGACGTGTTCATCGGCGAAACGATTTGCGACAGCGAAGCCCGCGCCGCCCTGCCCTACATCCCGATTGATCCGCCGACCATTCAGATGCAGTTCGCCGTGAACGACGGCCCGCTCGCCGGGCAGGACGGCAAGCTCGTCACCGCGCGCCACATCTGGGACCGGCTGGTGAAGGAAATCCGCACCAACGTCGCGCTGCGCGTCGCGCAGACCAGCGACCCGAAAGTGTTCGCGGTCAGCGGACGCGGCGAAATGCAGATCGCCATCCTCGTCGAACAGATGCGCCGCGAAGGCCACGAGGTGCTCGTCTCCCGCCCGGAAGTGCTCTGGAAAAAAGGGCCGGACGGCACTCCGCTCGAACCCATTGAGAAACTCTTCGTCGAAGTGCCGACGGAAAACCTCGGCACGATCATGGAGAATCTTTCCGCGCGGAAAGCCCAGATCACAAACATGAACCACGTGGGCAGCGTCGTCTCCGTCGAGGCCCTCGCGCCGATGCGCGGGCTGATTGGTTTCGAGACCGACTTGGTGAACTCGACCAAGGGCATGGGCGTGATGAGCCATCTCTTCCACGAGTACGGTGAAGACCGCGGCGAAATTGCCGCGCGCAAGAACGGTTCGCTCGTCTCGATGGACACGGGCGAAGCCACCACCTACGCGCTGAACATGGTGCAGGAACGCGGTCGCCTGATGATTGTCCCCGGCGACGCAGTCTATATCGGCATGATCGTGGGCGAGAACGCCCGCGAGAATGACATCCCTGTGAACCCGGTGAAGGAAAAGCGCCTGAGCAACATGCGTTCGCAAGGCGACGGCAAGGGCGCGCAGCTCAGCGCCCCGCTCAAGCTCTCGCTGGAACGCGCGCTCGAATACATCGACGTGGACGAATACGTGGAAGCCACGCCCAAGAACCTGCGCCTGCGCAAAAAAATTCTGGATGACGGCCTGCGCCGCCGCACGGAGAAGACGCGCGTGCTCAAGTTCGTGGAGGACTGAGGCGGCGAAATTCGTTCCGGAAAAAATTCAGGGCGCGGTGGCAACACCGCGCCCTTTCTCTTTAGCCGTGATCCGCAGCGTCGCTCAGGGGGTTCGCGCGCGGTAGAAGCGCAAGGGAAGCTGAAGTAGCGCGCCGTGATTGGTCACGGTGGTCAGCGTGGCGGTCGCGGTGAAATTCGTGACCGCTACCCAACTGCCGGGCGCAAGATTGGTCGAGCCTTCGATCACGTAGCTGCTTCCCGGCGTGGTGGTGACATTCAGTTTGAAAGCCCCGCCCCCCTCCGGTTCCAAAGCGAAGATCTGCACCGTCTCAGTTTCCTGAACATTGGCGGCACCGGCGGTGGGCGGCGCGGCAAACCAGTTGGTGTGGTCGTTCGCGTAGCCGGTCAGGCTCAGGCGCTGGAGAGAGACGCCGCCGCCGTCGGCGTTCGTGGACCACGGTGCGACGTCTTCGTATTTCACCTTCTCCACAAACACTTGCGGGACGAAGCCGGCGTCGGGCTTGGGCGGCAATTGCACGGCGTCGGGCTTGTAGATGAAAATAGTTTCGGAGCTGTTGACCAGTTTGCCGGCGAACGGGCCGAAGACAGGCACGCTCGGATCCACGCCGAAGGTGGCGCGGAAGGCGGCGATCTGGGGCGCGTTGGTGAACGGATTGAAATTCAGCAGCAGCAAACGTCCGTTCGCCGGGAGCGAGATGTTCGTCGGGAACTGATAGACCACGCCGCCCTGGACGGACCAGGTGTTGGTCGGATACGCGGGATCATAGAGGCGCAGCACGCCGTTGGTGATGCTGGTGAGTTCGATGTATTCGTCGAGCAGGTTGTCGTTCGTTCCGAGATCGGGCGGGTGATACATGATTTCGCTGATCACGAGCGGGCCGACTTTCGGATACGGGTTGAGCTGGCCCGCGCTGGTGCGGAACTGCGCCACGCTGGCCGGATTGTTCACGCCGAAACTCCGCGCGCTCATGGGTACAAAGTCGGTGCCGCCGTCGCTTTTCACGTAGCGTCCGTAGGCGACGCCATTCTCCGCCGCGTCGAAATCGCGCACGGTCTGGTAAAGAGTGTTCGATCCGTTCAACAAATCAAACGGCGCGATGTAGGTGAGCACGGCGTTGTCGCCGTGCGCGGAGTTGAAGGTGAAGTCCGGGGCGTTGTCCGTGCCGCTGGGATTGAAACCCGGCGTGCCCGAGGCTCCGTTCAGGACGCTCTGTTCAAACAAAACTTTGTAGCCGCCGGGGGTGACGAAGGTGTTGGCCGGAACGCGAAACTTGTTGGGGTTGTTCTGCGAGTTGCTGATCCACCAGCCGCCGATGTTCACGGAATCGTCGGTCGGGTTGAACAGTTCGAGCGCGTCCTCGAACGGCGGGTCGGTGTGCGAAAGCACTTCGTTCACGACGACGTTGGTGATTTTTTCGCCGAGGATGTTCGCCGAGCCGAGGGTGGTCCGGTTCGTGTAGAAGAACACGATGTCCGGCCCGCCATCCGGCACGCGGCCCATCGAGATGTCGCGGCCGAGCAGGGGGAGATTCGTGAAGGTGCCAAAGCTAATCCGGTCGATGAGCGTGGTGCGGTCGGCGCGATACATGGAAATCGTTTCGCCCGCCGAACTGCTCAGGCGGAAGCTGAGATGGTCGGCCGGATCGCCCAGGCCGGGATCGATGTTGTCGCATTGGAAACGCACGAAGCCGCCCGAGCCGATGAAGGAATTCGAGAAGACGAGCGGCGAATTCGTATCCGGCACCACGAGGCTGCCGGTGATGAGCACGCCGTTGGGTCCGCCGAGCGCGACCGGACCGTTGGTCGCGGGGTTGAAAATTTCGAGACGGTCACGATCAAATCCGGCGGAGTTGGTGGGCAGCCATTCGTTGAGCTTGAGGGCGAACTGGGTGCCGAGCGCGACCGCCGTGTTGGCCCCGAACGGCGTGGGATTGCCCAAGACCCAGAGGCCGGTTCCGCTCGGCACCCGGCTCAGGGTCTTGTCTTTGACCTGGATGCCGAAGCCCACGCGGTCGTGGAGATTGCTGGTCGCGTTGAACAGGGAAATAACTTCGCCCGCCGCGCTCAACGAAAAGGACGTGACGTGCAGGCCCGGCCCCGGGCCGTTCGTCAGCGCGTCGAGCCAGAGCAGAAAATAGCCGCCGGGGGCGATGGATGCTCCGGCCGGAAAAGTAAAAGCCTTCGAGGCCGTGGCGCTGGTCCCGTCCACGATTTTCCAACCCACCAGGCTGACTGCGGACGCGCCGGTGTTGTAGAGTTCGATGTAGTCGGAGTTCAGTCCGCCGGACGCGGTCACGGAGCCGCCATTGTCGGCCATGACTTCATTGATGCGCACTTGGGCGAAAGATTCGCCCGCCACCAAAGCCAGACCCAGCACCAAGCCCGGCCACCGAAGGGGATTCACATTCATAAGTTTTCGGGACAGCCCGTTTTGTTCGCGCAGGGCCAAGCGGATGGCGGGCCAAGCACACCGGTTTGTCACAAACAGGGCCGAATCGCGCTACTGTGACTGGGAATGAGCCAGCACGGCTGGATTTGGGACAGCGCGGAAGGACAAACTCCAAATCCCAAATTTCTAACTCCAAACAAACTCCAACCTCCAAATCTCAACCGGCCGAACGATGACCTCATGGTCACTGGAACCAGCGCGCCGGACGGGGTTGAAGTTTGAAAGTTGGAGTCTATTTGGAGTTTGGAGTTTGAAGTTTTCACCGTCGCCCCAAACACTCGCGCGCATGAAGCTCGAAGCGTTGCACGTCGGCATGAAAGTGCGCCATCCGCAGTACGGCGTCGGCACGGTGAAAACCATTGCCGAACAGACGGCGGAAATCCGGTTCGACGACGGCCAGCGCAGCGTCGCGCCGGAACCCGCCGGACTTCTGCCCGCCGAGGCGCAGGTCGAAGTGACCGGACTCAGCCAGCCCCTGAAACTCTTCGTCCAGGAAACGGTGCAGGCGGCGGTGGACGCGCTGGGACTGGAGCCGTCCGATTTCGTCCTCGAAGAACTCGGGGTGCGCTGGCTGAATGGCAAAGCGGTTTTGCACCCCGCCGATCCGACGTTGCAAACCAAGGAGCTGCCGCTGGAAGTTTTCTTCCACAAGATCGTGATGATGCGCAACAACCTGCGCGTGCTGGAGCAGAAGGTGAACGCGCACGACAAGCTGAACGACGCGGAGAAAATCGAGATGCAGCAATACATCACCAAGTGCTATGGTTCGATGACGACCTTCAACGTGCTGTTCCGCACCAAGGAAGGTCAGTTCGGAGGCTGATTATTTATGATTCACGAAACCATCCGGCAGATTGAAGCGCGGCTCCACGAGTCGGGACTCCCGCCCGCGACGCGCGCGGAACTGCTCACGCTCGTCGAACAGCTCAAGGCCGAGGCCCAGCACCTGCCGCCCATTGAAAGCACGCCGAAAGATCCGCTCGGCGAGGCGGGCGTGGTGCGGACGTTGGAGGAGGACGCCAATCATCTCCGCCGCTCGGTGGAAGATTTCAAAGACAGTCACCCGCGCCTTGTGCAGGCGGTGAATCATCTCGCGAACACCCTGTCGGGTTTGGGGATTTGATCGGGAGCGCGTCGCTCACTCCAGCCACCTTGTTCTTCCCGCTCATTTCCGCCGGGTGGAAGCCACGACTCACCGGCAGCCAGGAGGGCTGCTGCCACTGGGCGCGCCGCGTCTCGTTCCATCTTCTGCCGCCAAGGCCGCCAAAAATCCCCGTGCCTTCGCCAGCGTCTCCTCGTGTTCCGCCTCGGCATTCGAGTCGGCCACGATGCCCGCGCCGACGTGGAAGTGAACGCGCCCCGCTTTCACGATGGCCGTGCGGATGGTGATGCTCAACTGGCTCTCGCGATTGAATCCGAGGTAGCCGAGCGCGCCGGTGTATGGCCCGCGCGTGATCGGTTCCAATTCATCAATGATCTCCATGGCGCGAATCTTCGGTGCGCCCGTGATGCTGCCGCCGGGAAAACACGAGGCCAGCGCGGCGAAGTGTGTGACGCTCGCGCGCAGCCGCCCCTCCACCGTCGAGACGAGATGCTGCACCTGCGCGTAGCGTTCGAGGCGCACCAGTTCCGGCACTTGCACAGAGCCGTATTCGCAGATGCGCCCGAGATCGTTGCGGAGCAGGTCGGTGATCATTACCAGTTCGGCCATCTCCTTCGCGCTGGTCTGAAGTTCGTACGTGAGAAGTGCGTCGCGCGTCGGGTCGGCGTCACGCGGGCGCGTGCCTTTGATCGGGCGGGTGAGAATGTGGCGTCCGCTCAGGCGCAAAAAAAGTTCCGGCGAGGACGAGGCGAGTTGGAAATCGCCGCAGTCGAGGAAGGCAGAGAACGGCGCGGGGGAAACCTCGCTCAGGCGTTCGAAGAGACTCCAGCCATCGCCCGGCGCATCGGCGGAAAGCCGGTGCGCGAGGTTGACCTGATAAATGTGGCCGTGGCGGATGTAGTGCTGTGCGCGCTCGACGCGGGCGATGAACTCGGCGCGCGTGAGATTCGAGATGGGGGCGGTCTGCGGAGCGCCGATTTCCAAATCGGCGCGGGCCGAAACAGGAAAGGTCCGCGCCGATTTGGGAATCGGCGCTCCGGGGTCGGCGAGCCGTTCGCGCCACCAATCCGACTCTTTCCGCGCACGCCCCCCGTCACGCGAGCCATCCGCTTCGAGTCCGGTGGAGACAATCCACGTCTTGCCCAGCAGATGATCGAAGACGACGAGGCTGCTGTAGAAACCAACGTGGCAGTCGGGCAGTTCCAGATCGTTCACGGCGGTGCGCGGCAGCTTCGGCTCGACGAAATTTTTCAGGTCGTAGCCCCAGTAGCCGAACGCGCCGCCGAGCGGGAACGGCAGGTCCACTTCATCCAGCAGTTCGCAACGCTCCATCAACGAGTCGAGCACGCGCCAGGGATTACCGAAGAGTTCGTGCGCGCCATCGGCGGTGGCGATTTCGCAACGCGAGCCGTGCGCGGTGAAGCGGATGAACGGGCGCGCGACCACGAAGGAATGCCGCGCGTGCGGCGAGTCGAAACCCGCGCTGCGCAGGAGCATCACGCCGCGCTCGCCGCGCAAGGACCGCGCGAGCGACTCGGGCGAGTGCGGGGTGGAAAGATCTGTGACGAGCGGACGCATGGTCACCACGCGAGGATGCTGCCCAGGCGCGCGGATTTATCCACCGGCGAAATGAGCGCGAGGTTCAGACGCGACGGCTGGAAGAAATCCCGCGCGACCCCGCGCACGGCGGCGGCGGTCACGGTGGCCAGACGCGCTTTCGCCTCGGCGGGCGTGATGATTTTGCCGTAGGAAAGCAGGCTTTCGCCGAGCCAGTTCATCTGGGCCTCGGTGCCTTCGAGGTTCAGTTCCAACTGGCCGATGATGAAATCGCGCGCGCGGCGCAGTTCGCCCGGGCTGACTGGTTTCGCAGTGAGCGAGCGCAACTCGCGGACGATGATGCGCAGTGATTTCTCCAAGTCCTCGTGATCCAATCCGGCGGAAATGCTCAGCACGCCCGTGTCTGCCATCGAAGACCACGAGCTGTGGACGCTGTAGGCCAGTCCCAGGTCCTCGCGCAAAATCTGGAAGAGGCGCGAGCTCATGCTCTCGCCGAGGATGACGTTGAGCACCCGGAGCGCGAAACGGCGTTCGTCATGGCGGGAGCAGGCGCGGATGCCGAGCGCGAGCTGCGTCTGCTCGGTGGCTTTGGTGAGCAGGCGAAAGGCGGGCGCAGTCTGTGGCGCGCAGGCTGGAACGAACGTCGGCGGGCGGCCCGTGCGAAATTTGGCCGTGAACTTCTTCGCCGAGCGCACGACCTCCGCGTGGCGTAACGGCCCGGCGACGACGAGCAGCGTGTTCGACGCGACGTAATGGGCGGTGAAGAAATTGAGCACGTCGCGGCGTCGCAACTTGTCCAACGTCTCCTCGGTGCCGGTGAGCGCGCGGCCGAGCGGCTGGTCCGGCCAGAGCGTTTCGTGGAGCAGATCGTGGACGTGTTGCGCAGGCTGGTCGCGATACATGGCAATCTCCTCCTTGATCACGTCGCGCTCTTTCGCGAAGTCCGCCGGGGTGAAGCGCGAGTGGAGAAACATGTCGGTGAGCACATCGAGCACGATGTCGAAATGATCCACATGCACGCGCGCGTGGAAGCACGTCTGCTCCTCGTCGGTGAAGGCGTTGAGGTAGCCGCCCACGCCCTCGACGTCTTCGGAGATTTGTTTCGCGCTGCGACTCGTGGTGCCTTTGAACAGCAGGTGCTCGATGAAGTGCGCCGTGCCGGAAAGCTCGGCCGGCTCGAAGCGCCCCCCGACGCCGGCCCACAGGCCCACGGCCACGCTGGCCATGTGCGGGAGTTCAGCGGTGGCGACGCGGAGACCGTTGTTTAATTGGGTGACGTGATACACGCGGGGCGGAGGGTAGTCGGAAAAATTTCAAATCCCAAAACCCAAATCCCAAACAAATCAACCTTTCAACCCTTCAACACCCTTCCCTCTCAAAATCTGACCCTTGAAATTTATGGGGATTTGGAATTTCCCCCCATCACATCTCCACCTGCATCCCGAGTTCCACGACGCGGTTGGCGGGGATGCGGAAGAAGTCGGTGGGCGGCTGGGCGTTGCGCGACATGAAGGCGAAGAGCCGCTCGCGCCACAGCGCCATGCCGGGCTGCTTCGAGGCCAGGATCGTCTCGCGACTCAGAAAGAACGTCGTGCTCATCCACTCGAATTCGAGGCCGAGCGGGCGGCATTGATCGAGCACCTCGGGCACGTTCGGATCTTCCATGAAACCGTAGCGCGCCACGACGCGATGGAAGCCGGGGCGCAGTTCTTCGAGCTGGATGCGTTTTTCCAGGCGGATGTGCGGCACCTCTTCGGTAAGGATGGTGAGGAAGATGACTTTGTGGTGCAGCACGCGGTTGTGCTTGAGGTTGTGCAAGAGCGCGAGCGGCGTGGCGTCGGCGTTGCTCGACAGAAAAACCGCTGTGCCGGGGACACGCAACGGCGGGGTGCGTTCCACATCTTCGAGGAACAACGGGAGCGGAATGAACGAGCCGCGCAGGCGTTCGCCCAAAATTCTCCGCCCCGTCTTCCACGTCGCCATGAGGGTGAAGACGAACACGGCAACCACCAGCGGGAACCAGCCGCCGTGCGCGATCTTCAGCAGGTTCGCCGTGCAGAGCAGCCCCTCGATGGCGATGAACACGCCGCACAACAACCCGGCCTGCCACCGCTTCCAGCCCCACAGACGCCGCGCGGCGAAGTAGAACAGGAACGTCGTGATGAGCATCGTGAACGTCACCGCCACGCCATAGGCGGACGTCAGCGCGCTCGACGATTTGAAACCCAGCACGAGACCGATGCACGCGAGCATCAAGGCCCAGTTGAGTTGCGGCATGTAGATTTGCCCGCGTGTCTGCGAGGAGGTGTGATCAATTTCCATGCGCGGCGAGTAGCCGAGTTGGATGGCCTGCATGGTCAGCGAATACGCGCCGGAGATCAGCGCCTGCGAGGCAATGATGGCGGCGCACGTCGCGATGATCACGACCGGATAGAGCGCCCACTCCGGGGCCATGTTGTAGAACGGATTCTCCTTGTCCGACGGATGACTGAGCAGCCACGCGCCCTGCCCGAAGTAGTTCAACAGCAGTGCCGGGCAGACGAGCAGGTACCACGCAAAGCGGATGGGCTTGCGTCCGAAGTGGCCCATGTCCGCGTAGAGCGCCTCGCCGCCGGTGATGACCAGCACCACCGCGCCGAGGACCATGAAACCCTTCGTGCCCGCTTGGAGCAGGAAATCGATTCCGTAAATGGGGTTCACCGCCGCGAACACCGTGGGGTCGTGCACGATGCCGCGCACGCCGAGCGCGGCGATGACGAAGAACCAGATCACGGTCAGCGGGCCGAAAATTTTCCCCATGCCGCTGGTGCCGCGCCGTTGCATGGCGAACAAGCCGACGATGATGGCGATGGTGATGGGGATGACGTACGGTTCGAACTTGGGCGTAGCCACTTTCAATCCTTCGACCGCGCTCAGGATCGAAACAGCGGGCGTGATGATGCCGTCGCCATAAAGCAGCGCCGCTCCGAACACGCCGAGTAACAGGGCCCAGCGCGTGATGCCGGACGGTCGTTGCCCACGCTTCTCCGGCACGGCCAGCGACATGAGTGCGAGCACGCCGCCTTCGCCGCGATTATTCGCGCGCAGGATGAAGGTAATGTATTTGACCGAGATGATCAGGGTGAGCGCCCAAAAGATGAGCGAGAGGACGCCGAGGACGTTGTCGCGATTGACCGGCACGCCTTCGGTGCCGTGGAAGCATTCGCGCACCGCGTAGAGCACGCTGGTGCCGATGTCGCCATAGACCACGCCGACCGCGCCGAGGGCCAGGAGGAAGAGCGCGCGGCCTTTCGGGTCAGGCACGCCGCCGTGCGCGGAATGGGCGGCGTCGGACGGGGCCGGCGCATTCTCTCCGGCGGTCGCGCCGCTGGTTGTGTTCATGGAACTCAATGGGCGGGGGGATGTTTAACAAGGAGCGGCAGGCTGTCCATCAATTCGGCGGACTCGAATCAAACTCCAAATCCCAAACTCCAAATCCCAGACAAATTCCAAGCTTCAAACTTCCAAAGAGCGCACGGCGGGCGGTGGCAAGCGTTACTCATAAAGAACGGAGCATTGGTCAGCCTTGTCCACAGTGTCCAACGCCTCGAAATTTATCGCCCATCCTGCCAACATGAACGGCGGACATGGCTGTCCGCCCTCCGCATTGATGGCTCCGCTTTGGAATTTGAGATTTGGAGTTTGTTTGGGATTTGGGATTTGGGATTTGGGATTTCTTCCACCGCCTCCCTTCCGCTTGCGCGCCATAACTTCCTCCCCCTACTTTCCCGTCCATGCGAATTCCAAAAGTGCTCCTGCTCGCCGTGCTGTCGGCGCTGCTCACCGTTCCCTCTTTCACCCGCGCGGCGGACAAGCTGCCCACGACCACCATCGAGATTCCTTACACGAAATACGTGTTGAGCAATGGCCTCACGCTCCTCGTGCATCAGGATCACAAGGCCCCCATCGTGGCCGTGAACGTGTGGTATCACGTCGGCTCGAAGAACGAGAAGCCCGGCAAGACCGGATTCGCGCACCTGTTCGAGCACTTGATGTTCAACGGATCGGAAAACTTCGATGACGACTTTTTCAAAGGCACTGAGAAGGTCGGCGCGACGGACATGAACGGCACGACCAGCGAGGACCGCACGAACTACTTCGAGAACGCACCCAAGGACGCCCTCGACCTGCTGCTCTGGCTGGAGTCCGACCGCATGGGCCATCTCCTCGGCGCGATCACACAGGCCAAGCTCGATGAGCAACGGGGCGTGGTGCAGAACGAAAAGCGTCAGGGCGAGAACCAGCCCTACGCCATCGCCTATGAGTTGATGCAGAAGAACACGCGCCCCGCCGGCCATCCGTATTCGTGGACGGTCATCGGCTCGATGGAAGATTTGAACGCCGCCTCGCTGGACGACGTGAAGGATTGGTTCAAGACCTACTACGGCGCGGCCAACGCCACGTTGACCATCGCCGGCGATGTGCAACCCGAAGAAGTCCGCGCGAAGGTGGAAAAATATTTCGGCTGGATTCCCTCCGGCCCGCCCGTCGCGCGCCATCAGTCGTGGATCGCCAAAATGACCGGCACACGCCGCCAGACGGCCCAGGACCGCGTGCCCCAATCCCGCATCTACAAAGTCTGGAACATCCCGCAATACGGCACCCGCGACGCGAACATGTTGAACCTCGTCAGCGACGTGCTCGCGCAAGGCAAGTCCTCACGCCTCTACAAGCGCCTTGTGTATCAGGACGAAATTGCGACCGACGCGGCGGCCTATGTTGATCTGAGCGAGATCGGCGGACAGTTCGCCATCGTCGCCACCGCGCGCGCGGGTGTGCCGCTGGAAAAAGTGGAGAAGGCCATTGATGAAGAACTCGCGAAGTTTTTGAAGGACGGCCCGACGAAGGACGAACTGGAACGAGCGAAGACCCAATACGAAGCCGGCTTCATCCGCGGCATCGAACGCATCGGTGGGTTCGGCGGCAAGTCGGACATTCTCGCGCAGAACTCGGTGTTCCTCGGCCAGCCCGATTACTACCAGACCGCGCTCAAGGAAACCCGCGAGGCCACGCCGAAGGAAGTGCTCGCCGCCGGCCGCGAATGGCTGAGTGACGGCGTGTACATCCTCGAAGTGCATCCGTTCCCCAAATACACCGAGACCAAGGAACTCGTGGACCGCAAGAGCGTCCCCTACCCTGACTTGAAGCCCGAGGTGAAGTTCCCCGACCTCCAGCGCACGCAGTTGGCGAATGGCTTGAAGATTATTTTCGCCGAACGCCACGCGGTGCCGACGGTCAGCTTCAATCTGATGGCGGATGCCGGTTATGCCGCCGATCAGTTCGCTTCGCCCGGCACCGCCAAGCTCGCCATGCGGATGCTCGACGAAGGCACCAAGACCCGCAGCGCCGAAGAAATCTCCGATGAACTCGCGCGTCTCGGGGCCAATCTCGGCGCAGGCGCGGACCTCGACATGAGTTCCGTCTCGCTCAACGCGCTCAAGCAAAATCTCGACGCGTCGTTGGCACTCTACGCGGATGTGATTCTCAATCCCGCGTTCAAGGAGCAGGACTTCCAGCGCCAGAAAAAGCAGGCCCTCGCCGGCATTGCCCGCGAGAAGACCGAGCCGAGCGCGATGGCCATGCGTATCTTCCCCACCCTGCTCTTCGGCAAGGATCACGCCTACGGAAATCCCATGACCGGCTCCGGCACCGAGTCCAGCGTCGCGAAACTCACCACCGCCGACCTGAAAAAGTATTACGACACCTGGATGAAGCCCAACAACGCCACGCTCGTCGTGGTCGGCGACACCACGTTGGCGGAACTCGCGCCGAAATTGGAGAAGCTCTTCCGCAACTGGAAAGCCGGCGAAGTGCCGAAGAAGAACATCGCCACGCTGGATCGCACCGCGGCAAAGCCGGGCGTCTATCTCATCGACCGTCCCGGCTCGATTCAGTCGATCATTTTTGCCGGCGAACTGGCCGTGCCGAAGAACAACCCGGACGAAATCGCCATCGAGACCATGAACAACATTCTCGGCGGCAGCTTCACCTCGCGCATCAACATGAACCTGCGCGAGGACAAGCATTGGAGCTACGGCTCGCGCTCTTACATCACCAGCACGCGCGCGCAACGCCCCTTCCTGATGATGGCTCCGGTCCAGACCGACAAAACGAAGGAGTCCCTCGTGGAATTGACCAAGGAAGTGAAGAACGTGCTCGGCGAGAAACCCATCACCGCCGACGAACTCAAGAAAGCGCAGACCAGCCAGACGTTGCAATTGCCCGGCGCGTGGGAAACGGCCGGCGCCGTCAGCGGTTCCATCGCGCAGCTCGTGCGCTTCAACCTGCCCGACGATTATCACACCACCTACCCGAACAAAGTCCGCGCCCTCACCCAGCCGCAACTCGCCGCCGCCGCGAAGAAAGTCGTCCACCTCGACAAGCTGATCTGGGTGGTGGTCGGCGACCGCGCCAAGATCGAGGCCGGCATCCGCGAGTTGAACATGGGCGAACTGCACCTGCTCGATGCGGATGGCAACGCGGTGAAGTAGCAGCGCAAAATCAAAGCCGCGCTCCAGCGCGGCGTTTCAATCCTCCGGTAGGGCCGCGCTGCCGCGCGGCCCCATCTTCTTTCCCTTGGCGGGCCACACCACCGCCGTCATAAAAATAATGAGGCCGCGCACAACGCGGCCCTACCACGAAAGCGTTCGCGACCCGCGAACGGTAGGGACGCGCTGCCGCGCGTCTTCCCGTGACCACGATCAGGCTTCGTATCCGCCACCGTCCCGTGACTCACCCTGGCGGTGAGTGGAAGATGGGGCCGCGCGCAACGCGGCCCTACCACGAAAGAGTTCGCGACCCGCGAACGGTAGGGACGCGCTGCCGCGCGTCCTCCCGTGACGACGATCAGGCTTCGTATCCGCCACCGTGCCGTGACTCACCTTGGCGGTGAGTGGAAGATGAGGCCGCGCACAACGCGGCCCTACCGACGCCGGGCGCGCTGACGCGCGCATGCTGCCTCGCGCTCTCACGCTCAGAACATCAGGTCATGCACGCGTGCGAAGTACGGCCAGTCCTCGGGTCGTTCCACCAATCCGTGACGCACCGGGTTCTCCCGCACGTAACGCCATTTGGCCGCGTAACTTTCCCCATCACGCAGCCGGTGATGAAAGCCGCCCCGTTGAAACGTCCCGACAGGCGCGTGGTGTTTGGCAAAGCGGTCCTTCCAAAACGCCATCCAGCGTTCGATTTCAAATTTCAAATCATGCGGCGCGCAAAACAAATGCAGATGGTCCGGCATGAGCAAATAATCGCTCACCAACCAGGCCTGGGCGGAACGCAGCCAGATGTCGTGCAAAGCGCGTTGCACCGAAGCCTGCGCCAGCCAGCGTTCGCGCTTCTCCGTGCAGACGGTCAGGAAAACCCAGTTGGGACCGGCCAGTTGGATATGCACACCCTTGGCCGGGGTCTGGCGTCCGACAGGTTCGTACGGTGCTCCAGAATTGGGGTTGGTCATGTCGTTGGCTCCGAATGAAATCGCGCCCCGTGAAACCGCGCAAGAAGGGAATCGTGATGATGGTAGGGACGCGATGTCGCGCGTCTTCCCGTGACGACGATCAGGCTTCGCATCGCCCACCGTCCACGACTCACCTCGGCGGTGAGTGGAATATGGGGCCGCGCGCAACGCGGCCCTGCCAGGGATCACGACAGAATCGCGTTCACCACCTGTCCCTCCGCGTCCACCCCGGTGAGTTTCATGTCGGCTCCCTGCCACTTCACGGGGAACATGCGATGGTCGATGCCAAGCTCGTGCAGGATGGTGGCGTGCAGGTCACGAACATGGACAGGGTTCTCCACGATGTTGTAGCTGAAGTCGTCCGTCGTGCCGCGTAGATCGTGCCACCTTTAATGCTGGGCCCGCTAGCCTCATGGGCGAAATGTCCCCTGCTGGATGTTCTGACAAAAAATGCGTCGGAAAGCTTCTGCCGCATTGTCATCACCGGGCGGCGTGCTAGACTCGCGGCCCGTGGTGAAAAAATATCTACTCGCAATGTTGGCTGGCGTGGCCTTGTCCGTCGTGGGAACGGTGCGCGCACAGGAAGTGACGAACACGAATCACACCGTCGTTCGATTTGAAATTGCCACCGGTGGCCAGCCCTTCGGCACGCTGGATCTCGAGCTGTTCGATCAGGAGAAGCCGGAGACGGTGCGGAATTTCCTGCGCTACGTTTATCGTGGCGGCTACTCAAATCTGGTGCTGCACCGCTTGGTCACGAACTTCGTGCTGCAAGCCGGGCATGTCATTGTGACAAACC
>JBBQYK010000079.1:0-15325 GCA_038208765.1 Verrucomicrobiota bacterium | reverse complement strand
GTGCGCGCGAATCTGCTGCAGTCGTGGCGGCGGCTCCAAGGCATCCGGCATCAGTCGAGCTTGCTCACGGTGGTCATCACGCTGTTCATGGTCGGCTACCTGGCGCTGTCGTTCTGGCTGTTTCTCAAGGGACTGACTTTCGTGGCGGTGAAATTTCCGGGACTGGGCACGCTGCTGTTGGAGCGGCTGCTGTATCTCCTCTTCGCCTTTCTGTTCGCGTTGCTGGTGTTGAGCAACCTGGTGATCAGCTACAGCAACTTCTTCCGCAACCGCGAGTCCGCTGCGCTGATGACACTCCCGGTGAGCGCGCAAACCATCTTCCGCTGGAAGCTGATTGAGTCCGGCGTGTTCGCGTCGTGGGCGTTCCTGTTTCTCATCGCGCCGTTCCTCGCGGCCTACGGAATCACGCGGCATCTGCCGTGGCATTTTTATCCGTTCACGGTGCTGCTCGTGGGCGTGTTCATCGCGCTGCCCTCGGTGTTGGGCGGCTGTCTCGCCACCGTGGTCGCACGCTACATGGACCGGCGCATATTTCAAATTGGCGCGCTCGTGGGCGTGCTGGCCGTGGTCGCGCTGGCGGCCTTCTGGCTGCGCACGGACAACAGCCTCGAAGGCACCAACGACACGCGCGTCGTCGAACTGCTCGACAAGATGCTGACCCGCACGCGCGTGGCGCAGTTTCCGTTGCTGCCGAGCTACTGGCTCACGTCGAGCGTGCTGGAATGGACGGACGGCGCAGTGACGAGCGCGCTCTTCTTCGCCGCCGTGCTGTTGAGCAACGCGCTCTTCTTCGGAACGCTGGCGGCGAATTTCACCGGGAAATTTTTCTACGACGCGGCCTCGGCGGTGCAGAGCCGCGGCAGCGTGTTCCGGCGCTGGCGCTGGTTCCAAGTACGGCAGCAAAAAAAGCAGCTTAGTGACGGCGCACCCGGACGATTGGAGCGGCTGGTCGCGTTGCTTCCGCGCGTGCCGGAGGATTACCGCGCGCTCATCGTGAAGGACGCGCGCATGTTCTGGCGCGACACCACGCAATGGGGCCAGTCGCTCATGCTCTTCGGGCTGCTCGGCGTGTATATCATCAACCTGCGCCACTTCTCCGAGCAGTTGACCAATCCGTTTTGGATCAACCTCGTGGCCTTCCTGAATCTCGGCGCGTGCTCGTTGAACCTCGCGACCATCACCACGCGCTTTGTCTATCCGCAATTTTCGCTCGAAGGAAAGCGCCTCTGGATTGTCGGCATGGCTCCGCTCGGATTGATGCGCGTGGTGAAGGCGAAATACGCGATGGCCACCACGGCGTCGCTCGTCGTCACGTTCGGACTCATCTGGCTCTCGTGCCACATGCTCGACATGGACACCAACCGCACCGTGTTTTTCACCGGCGCAATCACGGTGATGACGTTCACGCTCAACGGTCTCGCGGTCGGACTCGGCGTGCTCTACCCGAACATGCGCGAGGACAATCCGGGCAAGATCGTCAGCGGCTTCGGCGGCACCTTCTGTCTGGTGCTGAGTTTTCTCTACATTCTCGCGTCGGTCGTGCTGCTCGGGCTGGGCGCGCCGTGGACGCAGGTGAAATCCGCCGAGGCCGTCATCCGCAGCGTGCTGTGCCTGAGTGCGTTCGGTGTGCTCTCATTCGCGCTCGGCTGGGTGCCGTTGCAAATCGGATTGCAACGGGTGAAGTCGTTTGAGGTGTAACGATTTTTCGGGGGACGGGCGCGCAAATGGACAACAACCTTTCGCAAGCCGCCGTTAGCGCGAACCACGCAGGCCCGGCACGCTCCGCAGCGCATGAAGCAATTGAAGTCCACTTCTCGAACTGCGCCGCTGGTGATCGCGGCGTTCCTGGCGCTCAAACTTTCCACCGCCGGTCTCCACGCGCAGGCGACCAATGCCACGCCGCCGGTGCAGCAACTGCCCGGCATGGTCGTGACGGGCGAGGCCGAATACGAAGGCCGCGTGCAGCCGACGTTTCTGCCGCCGGTGCAGGGCACGGAAATTTATTCGGGCAAGAAGGCCAGCGTCATCGATCTCGATGTGCTGCCGAAGGTGCAGGCGAACAATTACCGCCAGGCGCTCGCGCAGACGCCCGGCCTGCTCTACAGCGAGGAATCATCGCCGTTGGTCAGCCTCGGCTATCGCGGCATCGGCGAGCCGCACCGGATGCAATACCTGCAAGTGCTCAAGGACGGCATCCCGATCCACGCCGACATGTTCGGCTACCCGGAGGCATATTACACACCGCCGCTGGACGTGGTGGATCGCATTGAGTTCGTGCGCGGCGGCGCGGCGCTGATGTATGGGCCGCACCACGCGGGCGCGTTGAATTACGTGACCTACCAGCCGCGCCGAGACAAGCCGTTCTCCGCGCGCACGCAGCACATCTTCGGCTCGGATAATCTCTATTCCACCTACAACTCGGTGGACGGCACGGTCGGGCGCGTGGGCTACCTCGCCTATTACAATCACCGCCAGAGCGACGGCTTCCGCGACGCGAACAGCGACTACCAACTCGACGGCGGGCATTTCAAACTGCGCTACGATCTCGACGAAGTGTCCAACGTGACGCTGGCCTTCGACGCCTACGAGGAGGAGCACGGCGAGCCGGGCGGACTCACCGCCGCCGGATTCAATGCCGACCCGAAGACCACGACCAAGCAGCACGATCGCTTCGAGCTGCGCCGCTACATTCCCTCGGTCAGCTACGAACGCACGCTCTCGGAGCAGACGCTCGTCACGGCGAAAAGCTGGGGCGGTTACTACGAGCGTTACAGCCACCGCCAGCGCGGCGGCGGCTTCGGCACGCCGGCCACGGGCGCGGACAACAACGTCGAGCGCCAGGAGTTCTACACGTTCGGCATCGAGACGCGGGTGCGGCATGACTACGAGTTCGGCGGCGGCAACCATACCTTCGCGGGCGGCTTGATGTATTACGGCGTGGACTCGCCGCGCGAAGATCGCCGTGGCGCTGCGCCGGATGCCGATGATGGCCGTCTCACGGGCAAGTCCCAGCGCGACCTCCACTACGGCGCGGTGTTCTTCGAGAACAAGTTCACCTTCGACAAATTCTCTTTCACGCCGGGCTTCCGGCTGGAGAACATTTATCAGGACGTGAGTGCAAAATCTTACAATCCCGCCACGGGTGCACAGACGGGTTCGGGGGAAAAGGACAAGCTCGACGTGGAGCCGCTCTTCGCGCTCGGCCTCGCCTACGCCGTCACGGAAAAAACCGAGGCCTACGCCAGCGTGGCGCAGACGTATCGCACCACGATCTTCACCGAGTCAGTCATTCCCAGCTCGGGCACGGAAATCTCCGGCGACGTGGACCCGTCGCAGGGCGTGACCTACGAACTCGGTTATCGTGGCCGTGCCGGCTCGTGGGTGACGTGGGACAGCAGCGTGTTCCTGATCGACATTGATAAAAAGTTTGGCGGCACCGTCACGGCGGGCGGCGTGACGCGCCTGGGCGATGTGGGGCGCACGATCAATTACGGCTGGGACGGCGCGCTGACGCTGGATCTCGTGAGCGCTTACGATTCGTGGCGCCACACGGACTTCGCGAGGCAATACGGAACGTTCAGCCTCTACGGCAACGTCAGCCTCCTGAAAGCGGAAATTCACGGCGGCTTGCAGGACGGCAAGACCCCGCAGTACGCGCCCGACCACATCGTTCGCACCGGCGTCATTTACAACTGGCGAGACCGCGTGAAGGTCGCCTTCCTCGGCACGTTCGTGGATGATCATTTCGCCACGGACGACGAGAACCCGGCCCGCGAAATCCCCGCCTACGCGGTGTGGGACCTCACGGCGGAAGTAAAAATCTACAAGGACTATGTGAGCCTGATGGCGGGCGTGAACAATGTCTTCAACGAGCAATACTACGCGCGCATCCGCGGCGACGGCATCGATCCGGCCTACGGGCGCAACTATTACGCCGGCTTCTCGCTCTCGTTCTGAGCGCGCCGGTGATACAACGATGATGAGAAAGATTATTTTCTGGCTGCACCTGCTGGCGGGTGTTGTGGCTGGCCTTGTCATCCTCGTCATGTCCGCCACGGGCGTGACGCTGGCCTTCGAGAAGGAACTCATCGCGTGGGCTGAGCGCGGCGTGCGGCGCGTCACGCCGCCAGCGGCAGCGAAGCGGCTGCCAGTGGATGAACTGCTCGAGCGCGTGCGCGCGGCGCGGCCGGAGTTTCGTCCGTCCAGCGTCACGATTCTCTCCGATCCCGGCGTGGCGGTTTTCGTGAGTGCGAACCGCACGAACGGTTTTTACGTGAACCCCTACACCGGCGCGGTTCAGCCGCAGGGCGCGCAACGCACGCGGGCGTTTCTGCTGAAGATGATCGAGTGGCACCGCTACCTCGGACGCCACGACACGCAGCGTCCGACGGGCAAGGTGATCACCGGCGCGTGCAACGTGGCCTTCTGTTTTCTCGCGGTGAGCGGCCTCTACCTCTGGTGGCCGCGCCAGTGGACCAGCCAGGCGTTGCGGGCCGTGACGCGAATGAATTTCTCGCTGCGCGGCAAGGCGCGCGACTGGAACTGGCACAATGCGGTTGGCTTCTGGTGTGCGCCCGTGCTCTTCATCGTGACGCTGACGGCCACGCCCATTTCCTACCGCTGGGTCACGGACACGATTTACAAAATGACGCGCACCACGCCGCCCGCCGCGCCGGGGCCGCTGGTCATTCCACCGGTCGCGGTCGGCGCGACGCCGTTGAGCTACGCCGCGCTGCTCGACGCGGTGCAGCAACACGCGCCGCGCTGGCATTCGATCACGCTGCGGCTCGGCGACAAGAATCAGGGCGTGGGCTTCGCCGTGAAACAGCGCGACGGCGCGCCGCGCTTCGTGAACGCGCAGTTCACCCTCGACCCGCACACCGCCGCCGTGCTGCGCTCCGAGACTTACGCCGACTACAATTCCGGACGCCGCGTACGTTCGTGGATGCGCTTCCTGCACACCGGCGAGGCGCTCGGGCCGGTCGCGCAATTCCTCGCCGGCCTCGCCTCGCTCGGCGGCGTGTTCCTCGTCTATACCGGACTCGCGCTGGCCCTGCGCCGTTTCTTGCGCCGCAAGTCCGCGAACCCCACAGTGTCAGGCGACAGGCCGTCGTCCCCTTGATGTGGAATGAAAACCGCGCCCCGCTTGCCGCGTGAAGAATCGGCCCTCGTGCCGATGCTCACGCTCGTGCTCTGGCTGGGCTGCGCGTCGGTGGGCGTCGCGGGTTTTGTGCTCCCGTACTTGCGTCCGCAACCGCCGGCTCCGGTGCCGCCGCCGGTCCTGGCCGAGTTTGTGAAAGTGGAACTGACCGGCGCACCGCCGCCGCCTGCGAATCCCGCTCCGGCCCTGACCGAACTTTCCAAGCCGCCGCCGCTCGATCGCCCGCCCGCCCTCCCGCCGCCGCCTGAGCTGATTCCCGTCGCCGCACCGTCGCCGCGCATTGCTTTCGCCGTTCCCGTCGTCGCGCCCGCGCGTGTCGTGCCGGTGGCGCAGGCCGCGTTCCGCACTGAAGTCACGCCGTCCGCCGTTGAAACGACGGCCGCGCCGCCCGCGCCGCAACAGCTCACCTTCGGCCAGGGCGAGGGCAGGCAGCCGTTGCCGGAATATCCGCGCGAGGCGTTGCGGGCCGGACAGGAAGGCACCGTGACGTTGCGGCTGACCGCCAACGAGCAAGGGCGCGTCATGGCCGCCGAAGTTCATGAATCGTCCTCGTGGCCGCTGCTCGATCTCGCCGCGCTGCGCGCCGCGAAATCACGCTGGCGTTTCACGCCCGGCCCCGTGCGCGCCTACGAAGTCGCGATTCGTTTTCAATTGAACAAGTGAGATGAAGACGAATTGTTTCCCACGGATTCAGAATTCCACGGATGAGAAATCCCATCCGTGGAATCCTGAATCCGTGGGAATTATTCTCCTCTCAAAAAAAACTGTGCCCCTTGAATCCTGATTTCATGACACCGCACCTCGCCAACCTCGTCGTCGATTTCTTCATTCGCGGCGGCCCGATCATGTGGCCGATCCTGTTCTGCATGGTGGCGGCGCTGGTCGTGATCGCGGAACGCGCCGTGTGGTGGTGGTCGCTGCACCGCCGCGTGAACGACGACACGTTGAACGAAGCGTTCGAGTCCATCGCGCAAGGGCGCTTCGAGCAGGCGGTCAAACTCACGCGCCAGAGCAGCGATCCGTTTCTCGCCACCGTCCACGAAGGGCTGATGCACGCGCACACCTCGCTGCTCGGCGCGATGCAGTTGCGCGCCACGGACGAAATTGACAAGGCGGAGAAGCGGCTCTGGATTCTCGGCACGTTCATCACGCTCGCGCCGCTCTTGGGTTTGCTCGGCACCGTCATCGGCATCATGCATTCGTTCAGTTTCGTTGGAGACGAACAGCTCGCGGCCTCGAAGGTCAGCGGCGGCATTGGCGAAGCGCTCATTGCCACGGCGTGCGGTCTCGCCATCGCGATTCTGTGCCTGCTGCCCTACAACTATCTCAACCGCCGCCTCGCGCATTTGCGTTCGCGTCTGGAGCGCACCATCAATCACGTCGAGTTGATCGTGGAGTCCGCCAAGCACCACGGCCACGACCTCGATGAATTCGCGCGCACCCAGGCCATTAATGCGCGCGCACGGCTCGATTCGGGCGGCTCGTTGACTTCATTACGCTGAGTTATGCCCGTCCGACTTGGCTCCAAACTGCCGGAGAATCACGAGGCGCGGATTGAGATCATCCCGCTCATCGACATCATGTTCTTCCTGCTCGCCGCGTTCATGCTCGTGAGCCTGAGCATGGTGAACAGGAAAAGCGTGAAGGTGAATCTGCCGACCGCAACCACCGCGACGGCGGACACGAAGAAAGATTTCATCAACCTCTCCATTGATCGCTCGGGCGCGATCTTCCTCGACCAGCAGCCGGTTGGTGCGAACGAACTCGCGCAGCGCCTGAAGGTGATGCAGAGCACGAACGCGAACCTGCGCGTCTTCATCAGCGGCGATCAGGACGCGCGCCATGGCGACGTGATGGCCGCGCTCGATCTGGTGCGCGGTGTGGGCATCGAGAAGGTGGCGTTTGAAATCCGCGAGCCGGCCAAGAAATGAAACGCCTCGGCTGGATCAACCTTCTCGGCGTGCTGGCGCTGGCGGCACTGTGTGCCGTGCAGTGGCAGCGCGACCGGCGGTTGAATTTGGAGATCAACTTGCTGGAGCGCGGACGCCTCGCGCAGCAGGAGAAAATTTCCGAGCAGGAGAAGGCTGCCGCCGGGATCAGCGCCGACCTCGCGCGTTTCAAGGAGCAGTTCAAGGAAGCCCACACCGACGCCAACGACGCGCGCAAAACCATCCGCGAACTAGAGCAGAAACACGACCAGTTCGCCCGCGAGCGCGCTCAACTCAAGATGAGCGTCACGAACTGGTCGGCGGCCGTCACCGCGCGCGACAAGAGTTTGAAGGAGGCCAACGAGCACCTGCGCGATACCACGGTGCGCCTGAACGAATCCATTTTGAAGTTCAACGAGCTGGCCTCGAACTACAACGCCTCCGTCCAGCGCTTCAACGACCTCGCGACCAATTACAATTCCGTGGTCACGCAGTTGAACGCCGTCCGCGCCGGGGCGAAATGAAATCCGCGTCATCCGCGCTCCTGCGGTTTGAGAAATTCAGCCGGACACGCGCCCGGCCTCGCAGCGCGAGGCGTTCCACCTTAACGATCCTGTTTCGCCGCCGCGTGTAGTTGCCGGGCGAGCAGAACTTTTTCCGTGGGCCGATAGTTGGCGATGAAGTCCTGGCGAAACTCGTGGAAAGTTCCCGCCGCAAGATGCGTTCGCATGTCTTCCATCACTTTCAGGAAGAGGTGGGAGTTGTGAACGCTCACCAGGCGCAGGCCGAGAATCTCGTTCACGTTCAGCAGGTGGCGGATGTAGGCGCGCGTGAAGTTCTTGCAGGCAAAGCATTCGCAGTCTGCCTCGATAGGCGTGAAGTCCGCTTTGTAGGAACCGCCTTTGATGCTGATCGTCCCTTTGCGCGTGAAGGCGGTGCCGTTGCGCGCCACGCGGGTCGGCAGCACGCAGTCAAACATGTCCACGCCGCGCGCGACCAGTTCGACAAGCTGCGCAGGCGTGCCGAGACCCATCGCGTAGCGCGCCTTGTGCGCGGGCAGATGCGGCTCGGTGATTTCCACGGCAGACATCATCTCCGGCTCCGGCTCGCCGACGCTCACGCCGCCGATGGCGTAGCCGTCGAAATCCATCGCGACCAGTTCCTTCGCGCAAAGCTCGCGGAGCTTCGCGTCGTTCGCGCCCTGCACGATGCCGAAGACAAACTGGCCCTTCGCGCGCGGCTGCACGCGGCATTCCCTCGCCCAGCGAATGGTGCGCTCGACCGCGCCTTTCATCTCCGCCGCGCTCGCGCCGTGCGGCGGGCATTCGTCGAAGACCATCGCGATGTCGGAGCCGATGATGCGCTGGATGTTCATGGACTCTTTCGGCCCGAGGAAGAGGAGCGAGCCATCGAGATGCGAGCGGAACTCCACGCCGTGCGGTTTGATCTTCCGAATCTTCGCGAGACTAAAGACCTGGAAGCCGCCGCTGTCGGTGAGGATGGGCTTCGTCCAGTTCATGAACTTATGCAGCCCGCCCGCCGCCGCCATGATCTCCATGCCCGGACGGATGGAGAGATGATAGGTGTTGCCGAGAATGATCTGCGTGCCCATCTCGAGCAGTTCGCGCGAGTCGAGCGCCTTCACGCTGGCCTGCGTGCCCACGGGCATGAAGACGGGTGTCTCGATCACGCCGCGTGTGGTCGTGAGACGTCCGAGGCGGGCCTTCGAGTGGGAATCAGTCTTGAGCAGTTCAAACACGGCGGGATTAAACACGGGGCGCGCGTCGAAATCCAAATCTCAATTCCCCGGAGCGCGGATCGCCGGGGGCGCGCGATCGTTTCCGACCAAACTTGTTGAGGCTCGTGAACACCCGGACTCGAAGATCCGTACTCCGTCCACTTATCTTGACCCTTCAGTCCCGGAGCGGGACAGCCGCTGGAATACCAGCGTCATGCTGTCTGTCATCGAACCGTTGCGCCGCCATCTGGTCGCGCCCGTCCAAAGCCCCGCCGTCGCGGGGCCGCTCGCTTCCTTTCAAATGTCCCTGCTCGACCGCGCGCATCAGCAGGCGGCGGTGGCCGCGCTCGGCCAGGCCGCGCTGACCGGCATGGACTTGACCACGCTCATTGAGCAGGCGGCGATTTTTGTCGCGCAGACTTTGTCGCTCGATTTCTCCAGCATCTACGAACTGGACAATGATCTCGTCACGCTGCGCCTCGTGGCCGCGCACGGTTGGGAACACGATGCGGTCGGCACCACGATCTGGGCGGAACCGGATTCGATGGCCGCCTACGTCCTCCACTCCGCCGAGCCGGTCATCGTGCGCGACGTGCGCGCCATCACGACGTTTCGCGTGCCGGAGATCATTCGCACGCACGGCGTGATCAGCTGCATCAGCGTGGTCATTCCCGGCGCGACGCGGCCGTGGGGGATTTTGGAGGCGCAGAGCAAGCGGGCGCGCACCTTCGTCGAGGATGATTTTCATTTTCTCCAGTCGGTCGCAAACGTCATCAGCTCGGCGCACGCGCGGCGGCAGAACGAGACGGCGCGCGAACATCTTGCGGCCTTCGTCGAGCACAACCCCAATCCGGTTGTGGAACTGGATGGGCTGGGCGGGGTCGTTTATTTCAACGACGCCGCGCGCATCGTGACCGGAGGGATGCACAAGACGCTGCCGGGCGAACTGCTGCCGCCGAACATCGCCGACCTGGTGCGGCACTGCCTCGAAACCGGATCGAACGTGCTGGACGAAAAGGTCGCCGTGTCCGGACGCACGCTCTCGTGGTCGTTTTTCCCGGTGTCCGGCGTCCGGCGCGTCCATGCCTACGGCGAGGATGTGACCGAGCGCCTGAGCCTCGAAGCGCAGTTGCGCCAGTCGCAAAAGATGGAGGCGCTCGGCCAGCTCGCGGCGGGCGTGGCGCACGACTTCAACAACATCCTCACCATCATGCAGGGTCTGGTCCGGCGGCTCGGCCTGAGCGCGTCGCAGGAGCAGGGCGTGATGCTGGATCAACTGTTCACGACCACGGAGCGCGCGGCCAGCCTGACGAAACAGTTGCTCACCTTCAGCCGCCGCCAGGTCATGCAGCGCAGCGTCATCTCGCTCGGCGACACGGTGACGAACATGAGCCGGATGCTGGAGCGGCTGATCGGCGAGAACATCACGCTCGTGGCGGATCACGCGCCCGACGCACCGGCCATCGAGGCCGACGCCTCGATGATCGAACAGGTGATGTTGAACCTCGCGGTCAATGCACGCGATGCCATGCCGCAGGGCGGGCAACTGATAATTGCCACGGACGCGGTGGAGAGCGAGGACGAGCACGGCGTGGCGCGCTGGGTGCGCCTGCGCGTGCGCGACACAGGCACGGGCATTCCGCCGGACGTGATGGCGCGCGTCTTCGAGCCGTTCTTCACGACCAAGGAAGTGGGCAAGGGCACGGGTCTGGGACTCGCGACGGTCTTCGGCATCATCAAGCAGCACGACGGTTTCGTGGACGTGACGAGCGAAATGGGTTGCGGCACCACGTTCACGATTCTCTTTCCCGCCTCCATGCAAACGATGGAACCGATGATCGCCGACGTCACCGACACGCCGATCACGCCACTCGGCGGGGCGGGTGAAATGATTTTGCTCGTCGAGGACGAGCCAATTCTGCGCGAACTGGCGCACGCGATTCTGGCGGACGCGGGCTATCAAGTGCTGGAGGCCGAGTGCATCGAACAGGCGTTAAGCGTGTGGGAGGAAAATGCAGAGCGGATTGACCTGGTGCTCACGGACATGGTGCTGCCCGGCGGCCTGACCGGACGTGAACTGGCGCGGCAACTTCAGGCGCGCAAGCCCGGCCTCAAGGTGATTTACAGCACCGGCTACAGCCAGGACCTGCTCGATTCTGGCGACGAACCGGTGCATTTCCTGCAAAAGCCGTATCCGCCTGACACGCTGCTGAGCACGGTGCGGACATGTTTGGATACGTAGCGAGGTGCCCCCCGCGTCCCGCCGGGTCGGTGCTCGGTCACTTCACACGCCACTCCCTCGTCAAGTTGCTCTCGTCGTCAGAAAGTCTCCACCCGGCAGGATGCCGGGGGCACTTTAAGCCCGCGCCAGTTCCAGCACCTTGGCCACGGCCTCTTCTTTCTTCACCGCGGTGAGCGCACCGCCGCGCGGCTTTAATTCCACTTCGCCATTCGCCAGTGACTTCTCGCCGATGCCGATGCGGATGGGGAAACCGATCAAGTCCGCGTCCTTGAACTTCACGCCGGGCCGGTCGTCGCGGTCATCGAGAATCACGTCCACGCCCGCCGCCAGAAGGTCCGCGTAAATCTGCTCGGCGAGTTTCATCACTTCGCTGTCCGGCGCAACGCCCAGCGGCGTGATGCACACGGTGTAGGGCGCGACGGACTTGGGCCAGATGATGCCATCCTTGTCGTTGCACTGCTCGATGATCGCCTGGAGCGTGCGCGTGACCCCGATGCCGTAGCAGCCCATGTGAGAAAATTTCCGCGCGCCGTCTTCGGCCAGAAACGTCGCGTTCAACTTCTCGCTGTATTTCGTCCCGAGCTTGAAGACGTGGCCCACCTCGATGGCGCGACGAATCTTCAGCGGCAGCCCGCTGGCCACGCACAACTCCCCTGCCCTGACCGTGCGCAAATCCGCCCACACATCCACGCGAATGTCGCGCTCCAGTTCCACGTGACGCAGATGGAAGCCATCGTCATTCGCGCCCGTGGTCATGCCGCGCGCACCGCGCAACGATTCATCGGCGAAGACACGGAGGTCGGACAACGGAACTTTGTTCACCGCGCCGAGACTGCCCGGGCGCGCGCCGAGGACATTGAAAATTTCGTCGGAAGAAGCGGGACGGAAAACCGTGGCCCCAATCTTTCCACCGAGCTTGGCCTCATTCAATTGATCATCACCGCGCACGAGCACCACCACGAGCTTGCCGTCCGCCGTGTAAATAAGCGTCTTGATCTGCTGATGTCCCGGCACGCCGTAAGGCGCGGCCGCGAGCGCATCAATCGTCACGACGCCGGGCGTGGCGAACTTCTCCGGCGCTTCGCCCGTGCGCTCCGTCGGTGTCGCGGTCAGCGATCCCCGGCTCGCGGCCTTCTCGATGTTCGCGGCGTACTGGCCACTCTCGCAATACACCACGTCGTTCTCCCCCGTGTCCGCCGGCACCATGAACTCGTGCGAGTAGTTGCCGCCGATAACGCCGGTGTCCGCTTCGACGGGAAAGTTCTGCACGCCACAGCGGTCGAAGATGCGTTTGTAGGCGTCATACATTTTCTGGTAGCTCGCCATCGCGCCCTCGTCGCTCGTGTCGAAGCTGTAGGCGTCCTTCATGATGAACTCCTTCGCGCGCATCAGCCCGAAGCGCGGGCGGATCTCGTCACGAAATTTCACGCTCACCTGATAAAAGTTCACCGGCATCTGGCGGTAAGAATTGATGTCGCTCGCTGCCAGCGTGGTGATGACCTCCTCGGCGGTGGGACTCATGATCCATTCCTTCTTCTGATGGTCGCGCACTTTGAACAGCACGGCGGACGCGGTCTCGTAGCGGCCGGACTGCTTCCAGATGTCCGTCGGCTGGAGCGCGGGCATCAGCACTTCGAGCGCGCCCGTGCGGTCCATTTCCTCGCGGACGATGCGTTCGACCTTCCGCAGCGCGCGCAGGCCGAGCGGGAGAAATGTGTAGAGTCCGCCCGCGAGTTTGCGGATGAGTCCGGCCCGCAGCAGCAGCTTGTGCGACGTGATTTCCGCTTCGGCGGGCGTTTCTTTGAGTGTCGGGATGAAGGCTTGGGTCCAGCGCATGTGAGTTAAGAGTAAAACTTTTTCAGCAAATTTTCGGGCGAGGCGATGAGTGGAGCAGGCAAATCAAGGCGATGAAAAAGCATGGTCAGCCTGCCTTGATCAATTTCCAGCAAGTGCGAGTCACGGCTCACCAGCATAATGGCGTGAAGCACGGATGACTCGGCCACAATGATGGCGTCGTGGCGCTCCTCGTAGGGCAAGAGTCCTGAGTCACGCAATTGCTTCGCGGCATTCGCAGCCAGGGCTTCTTGAAGCGCGGTGAAGTCCGCAGGGTGAAATTGAAAACGTCCGCGCAAATTCCCCAGGGCCGCCTGCGCCGTCCGCCGGACTTCAGGATCGACGGCGACACAGGCCTGGCGACCCACTTCTTCCAGCACCGTCGGCGGGACGATGAACTGAACAGGGTGAAGCCGGCGTTCAATGAGATGACAGGCGTCGAGGGTGGGTTCGTGTCCCTCCGCGAGCCTCATGAGCACGTTGGTATCAACGGCTACGAGTTGGAGTTTCTGCATCAGCGGAGTAGATGAGTCGCAACGCGTGATCCCGGAAACGGCGGCGCTCCGCGTCCGTCAGCTTGTTGCACTGCTGCCGGTTTTCCTCGCAGACCGCTTCCCAGTTGATGGGCTTTTTGCGGCTGGCGGCGGCTTTCTTCTTCATGGAGGTCAAGTTGCTTGGGCCGAGTCTTAAGCGCAAGACTCACTTCACCGCATTAACCAGCGGCGCCAGCCCTTGAATCCTCACTTCCAGCTTGTCCCCGCTTTGGATCGGCCCCACGCCGCTCGGCGTGCCGGTCACGATCACGTCGCCGGGCAGCAGCGTCATGTTCGTGGAGATGAAGCTGACGAGCTGGGCGCAACTGAAGATGAGCTGGTTCGTGTTTGAGTTCTGGCGAAGCTGGCCGTTCTGGAAAAGTTGAATCGTGAGATCGCTCGGATCGAGCTTCGTCTCCACGTACGGCCCGAGCGGCGTGAAGGTGTCGAACGACTTCGCGCGCGCCCACTGGCTCTCGGCATTTTGAATCGTCCGGTCGCTGATGTCCTGCGCTGTGGTGTAGCCGAAGATGTAGCGCCCCGCCGCCGACGCCGTCACGTTCCGCACCTTCCGCCCGATGACGATGGCGAGTTCCGCCTCGTAGTCGGTGCGATGCGCGGGGAACGGCACTTCGATCTTCGCGCCGTCGGGAATGAGCGAGGTCGTGGCCTTGAACCAGAAGAGCGGTTCCTTGGGCAGCGGTTTGCCGGACTCGCGCGCGTGGTCGGCGTAGTTCAATCCGACCGCGATAATTTTCGACGGCACCACCGGCACGAGGGTGCGGAGACCTTTGGCTTTGATTGGTTTCTTCTCAAAGGACGGCGCGCCGAACACGTCGCCGCGCACGCGAAAAAGTTCTCCCTCCACCACTTTGGCGTGAAAGATTTCGTCACCCTTTTGGAATCGTCCGATTGCTGCCATAAAAGTGTCCAGCTTGTAGCAAACGCAAAAAGCGGCTCGCAAGGAGGAACTGGCCGGAGCGCGGACCGCCGAGTCCGCGTGTCTCCGCCTCGCTCGCAGCGGGCTGTTCCAATTGCGGTGATCGATCTTTTAAGCGCAGAGACGCAGAGAGATGCAGAGTAGTAATCGAATCGAAGGTCAGTCTGTTCGTTGCCCTCTCTGCGTCTCTGCGTCACTGCGGTGAAAATTTTAGGCTGAGGGGTGGCGATGAAACACGCGGACTCGGCGGTCCGCGCTCCGGCTGCTTGAAATGCTCGCACCCCTAGGCCGACGGCGACTGTTCCAGCACCCTGCGCCGCAGCATCTCCAACGCCTGCTGCGACGTGACGTATTTGAATGTCTCGCGGTCGAAGCGGTTGAGAGATTTCGTCGCCACTGCCCCATTACAATCCGCCAGCCCGATGAAAACGGTGCCAACGGGCTTATCCGCCGTGCCTCCATCCGGCCCGGCGATGCCCGTGACGGACAGCGCGTAATCCGCGCCGCTGATCTTCAGCGCGCCTGCGGCCATCTCACACGCCGTCGCCTCGCTGACCGCACCGTGGGCGGCGAGCGTCGCGGATTTCACGCCGAGCATTTCAACTTTCGCCTCGTTCGCATAACTCACTGCACCGCCCCACAACACCGCCGACGCGCCCGGCACGTTGGTGAGGCGGTGCGCGATGAATCCGCCCGTGCAGGACTCCGCGAGGGCCAACGTGAGCTTTCGCTCGGTGAGCAGGCGCACCACGCTCTCCTCCAGTTCCTCATCGTCCACACCGAATACGTGGTCGCCGATCAGACACCGGGTGATGGACTCGGCCTCGCTGACCGTTTGTTGCGCTCCACAGCCTTGCGCCACGAAACGCACGTCCACCTCGCCGACCCGCGCGCAGTAGCCAAGCACCAAGCCCGCGTCGGTGAGATGCTTCAAGTGCGGCGCGATGCTT
>JBBQYK010000078.1:0-15370 GCA_038208765.1 Verrucomicrobiota bacterium | reverse complement strand
TTGCGCGGCGGCGAGCAAACGCGCGCCCTTGGTGCCGTGCTTCACATCGGCCAAGTCCAGCGTGTCCAGCAGGAGCAGATAGCCGAGGTGAAAAATCTTCGCCTTCGTCTTCGTGAAATCGAGATCCTCGCCCGTCCACAGGGCGTTCGCGCCGCGATTGTGGAAGAAGGTGCGGCGTCCTCCCGCGCGCTCCGTCATCACGTCGGTGTAAGAAGTGGCGGCGGCGGGGGTGGCCTTGAGAAACTTCGCGTCGATCTTCAGCTTCTTGCAGTCCGCGAGAATCTGTTCGCCGAACGCGTCCTTGCCCACCAGACCGGCGGCGGAGAGCGGGAACTTCGCGCCAATCTTCGCCAGATCGATGAGCACGTTGTAAGGCGCGCCACCGGTGCCGTAGGCCACGGGGCCGTGGATGTTCGCGAGCGACTCGCGCTCCGGGAACACGTCAATCATCTTGACCTGATCAATGATCCAGTTGCCCCCGGCAAGGACGCCGCTGCGGTTCGAAGGTTGTTTGAGTTTCATTTCCGACGACGTCTGACCCTGGTGAGAGGAGTCCGGCGTTCAATGTGCGCCATCATTGAAGAAAAACCCCCGCGCTGGAGCAAGCCAATTCCCTGAAAGGCTGAAAGGGGTGCCCCTTGACCCTGTTGTCGTCCCGCAAGGTGCTGCCAGTTTGCAACTGGCAGGGGCCGCTCCGTCCAAGCGGTCTGCGTCGGTTCGTCGGCTCTGGAAAAGCTCCAGCCCCTGCCGGTTGCAAACCGGCAGCACGATGTCAGCGCCGGGCGGCCACGCCCGCCTGGCCAGAGCTAGGCGACAACAGTGGCAGGAGGCCCGAGGCCACTGGCCGTGAAAATCATTCTCCCGTCTGCAACTTCTTCAGCTCCTCGCGGAACTTCGCCGCGTTGTCCTTCCGCACCTGCACGATGGGGACTTCGTAGAAATTGTCCTTCGGCAGCACCGACTGATCGCCGCGCGCGAGTCCGGCGAGAATTTTCACCGAGTGATAGCCATAGAGATAGGGCTGCTGGCTCACCGTGCCGTGAATGTCGCCGTCGATGATGCCTTGCAGCGTGGTTTTGTCCTCATCAAAGGCCACAAGCTTGATCTGGCCGTTCTTCTTCGCGGCTTTGAGGGCTTGGAGGCAGGCGGGCGGGTTGTAGGCGTAGAGGCCGACCATGCACGCGAGATCGGGGAAGGCGGTGATGGCGTCCTCGGCGTTCGCCTGCGCGCGCACGCGGTCGTCGTTGTCCGTGCGCGTATCGACCACGGTGTAGAGCGGGCCGATGAGCGGGGAGCCGGGCGGAGAAACGACCATCCTGCCCAGCACCTGCTCGGGGCGATCCAGCAATTCATCAATGATGCCCTGGCGGCGCTGCTGCGCGTTCAGCGTTTCGAGCCGGCCGACGAACAGCATTACCTTGCCGCCTTTGGGAATCACTTCCTTCACGAGCTTTCCGGCGGCGCGACCGGCGTGGTAATTGTTCATGCCCACGAAGCAGAGGCGCTTCGAGTCGGGCGCGTCCGAGTCGTGCGTGATGACTTTCGTCACGCCGCACGCCTGGTTGATCAAGCCGACCTGGTTCTTCGCATCAATCGGACTGAGCGCGATGCCGTCCACGCCGGAGGCGAGTTGCGATTCAATGATGCGCACCTGATCCGCGAGGCCCTTGGCCGGCATGTGAACTTCCGCGTCCACGTCGAATTCCTTCGCGGCGGCCCGCACGCCGGCGGCGGCGATGTTCCAAAATGGATCGACGGCATTGGTGATGAAGGCGATGCGCGGCTTCTTGCCGGGCTTGGTGGATGCGCCACCGACGGGCGCGGGTTCGTTTTTATTGCAGCCGTTGAGCAGCAGCAGGGCGCAGCACAGCACGCGGGTGAAGAGTCGCATCGGGTTCATGGCGGCGAGTTGTAGCGGGGCCGGCATGGAAAGGGAAGCCTGCCGGCGAGGGCCAGACCTGGGGCGTTGACCTAGCCTCGCCGCGGGAGGCTTTCCACCTGCGCGCCGTCCCGTTTTCCACCAGCCGTTTCAAGGTGTGTCCTTTCTGCTTTCTGCTTTCGCCTGGGCTGCCTTACCCGTGGGACACATTTCCACGAAACGGGACGCGGGTGCCTGATGTTGGGACAGGGACGTGAGAACGCACCCGGCCTGTTTGTCAGAAAACCTCCGTGGCATTTCGGCTGCTAAGTCTGCCGGAGTATGCCGCTGCCCTTTATAAATTCGCGCGTCAAAAGACGCGATGAGGTGATCGCCATCGACCTTGGCGGTCGTCACACCAAAGCTGTCCACATCCAGAGCCAGGGCGACCGCCTGAAGCTGGTGAGTTACACGGTGCAGGATGCGCCGGGCGAAGATGGCTCCGCGCCTTCGGTCGAGGTGCTGGCCGAACATTTGAAGAGCGTGACGCGCGCGCTGGGCGAGGGGACGAAATCCGTCGTGGTGTCACTGAGCGTGGCGGACACGGTGGTGCGCCGCGCGGAGATGCCGCCGATGCCGATGGATGACCTGCGGCAGCTCCTCAAGTTCAACACCAAGACTTATCTCCAGCAGGATTTGCCGGATCACGTTTTCGATTGCTCCGTGGTGCTGGCGCGTCTGGCCGAAGGCGCGACGCCCGCCGAAGCTTCCAAACCCGGGGCGGCCCAGAAGCAGCAGCTCATCGTGGGCGCGGGCAAGCGGCAGATGATCGAGGACGTGGCCGCGGCGATTCGCGAGGCGGGCCTGACGGCGGTGCAAGTGGTGCCGGGTCTCATCGGGCCGGTCAACGCGTTTGAAAGCAGCGAGCCGGAAATTTTTGCGAACGAGGCGGTCGCGCTCGTGGAGCTGGGGTTTCGGAACACCACCATTACCATTTTGCAGCGCGGCGAACTGGTGATGCACCGCGTGGTGAATCTGGGCGGGGATCGGCTGACGCACGGCCTGGCGGAGACGATGGGCATCAGCTACGCGGAGGCCGAAGGCATCAAGGTGGGCATGCCCACGGAAGTGCAGGCGGCGCTGGAGCCGCTGGTCGGCGGGCTGGGCCGGGAGCTGCGCGCGTTTCTGGATTTCTTCGAACATCAGCAGGACGTGGCAGTGTCGCAGATTTTTGTCTCGGGCGGTTCGGCGCGCGGCGAGCTGCTGGTGCAGGCGCTGCAAATGGAGCTGCTCGTGCCGTGCCGGGTGTGGAATCCGGCCAAGTCGTTTGACCTGTCGCATTCGCCGGAGCAGTCGGCAGAGTTCTCGGCGGTTTCCTCTCAACTGGCCGTCGCCGTGGGCGCGGCCATCAGCGCACTCTGATTTTATGCCTATTCGCATCAACTTGCTCGCCGAAGCCCAAGAGGCGGAGGAAATGCGCCGGAAAGATCCGGTCAAGCGCGCCATCTGGATTGGCGGCTTTGTCATCTTCCTCGTGCTGCTTGGCTCGGCCACGCTGCAATTCAAAATCATCGTCGCGAAGTCGGAGGCCTCGACCCTGCAATCGAGCTGGAAGCAGATCGAGAAGCAAGTTCAGGAAGTGACCGACCACCGCGCACGCGCTCGCGAACTGGAATCGAAACTGGCCGCCCTCAATCAGTTCACCACCAACCGGATGCTTTGGGCCGTGGCGCTGGATGCGTTGCAGCGCACGCCGGTGGACGGCGTGGAACTGGTGCGTGTCCAGACCGAGCAGGCCTTCGTGCAGTTCGAAGGCACGCGCCCGAGCGCGGACGGCAAGGGCGTGACGAAGCCCGCGACCGCCACGGAGCGCACCGTGCTGACGCTGGACGGACGGGATTACAGTCCGCAATCGGGCAGCCAGGTGCCCCGCTTCAAGCAGGCTCTGGCCGCGTCGCCATATTTCTTGGCCGCCCTGCAAAAGACGAACAGCATTCAACTGATGAGCCAGACGGCGCCGCAGAGCGAGGCGGGCCGGGCCTACGTCGGTTTTGGATTCAAACTGCATTTCGAGGAAAAGGAGCGCCAACTGCATGAGTAAGATTACCAACGACAAGCGGAACAAAATAATCCTCATCGGCGTGAGCACGCTGGTGGTGGCGGGAGCCTTGTGGTTCCTGCTGCTCAACGCGCAGCGCGGGATGCTCGTCAAGGCCCAGACCGAGGCGAAAAAGAATCGCGAGCAACTGGAAGCCGGACAGCGCACCGTGACGAGCCAGGCGCTGGTGAAGCAGGAGTTCGAGCAGGCGTCGCAGGCCTTGCGGCAGCGCGAGCTGGTCATGGCCCCGCCGAACGACATGTATCTCTGGCACATCGAGACGCTGAACCAGTTCCGCACCGGCTACAAAGTGGAGATTCCCCAGTTCGGACGCGAGCTGATGGCCGACGTGGGCGTGCTGCCGAAGTTTCCGTACGCCGCCGCCATCTTCAATGTGCGGGGCACCGCGCATTTCCATGAGTTCGGAAAATTTCTCGCCGACTTCGAGAACGCGCATCCCTGCGTCCGCGTGCAGAACATCACCCTGGAGCCGGTGGCGGGTGACAACTTCGCCACCGCCGAGGCGCGCGAGAAACTGAGTTTCAAGATGGAACTTCTGACCTTGGTCCGACCCAACGCTCTATGAAAAAGTTCGCTCTCCCCTTCGTCATCAAGTGCGCCGCCCTTGTCCTCCTGTGCGGCCACGGTGCGCTCGCGCAGGCGGGCAGTGCCAGCAACGCCGTGTCTTCCGTCTCCCGTGCGACGCCGCCGGTCGTGGTGCGGTCCGTGTTCGTGGATGACCCGCGCGTGGGCAAGGATCCGTTCTTCCCCAATTCCGCGCGCCGGCAGGCGGCGGTGGAAGTATCCGGCCTGACCAACGTCGCGCCGCCGTCCAGCGAACTGTTCAGCAAGCTGACTTTGAAGGGCATCTCCGGCGTCCGGGGCCAGCGGCTCGCGCTCATCAATTCCTCCACCCTCGCCGTCGGCGAGCGCGCGGATGTCCGCGCCGGCTCGCAATTCATCAAAATTCGCTGCCGGGAAATCCGCGACGGTTCGGTGCTCATCGAACTCGAAGGCGGCAGCGAAGTCCGGGAACTCAAACTCCGCTCAGGCATTTAATCTCCACCGATTTAGAACCGACAACTTACCAACCAATATGAAAACACACGTCCTGCTCCTGGCCGCCTCTCTCGCCCTCGCGAACCTGGCCCTGGGTCAAAATGAACCGGCTCCCGCCACGCCCGCCGCGCCCGATGCGCCGGTGACTCCCGCCGCGCCTGCCCCGGCCGCCGAGCAGACGCCGGCTGCGCCCGCTACGCCCGCCACCCCGGCCACGCCTGCGACACCCACCGTCGAACAGGTGCCTGCCGCACCCGCCAACGGCGTGCTGCCCGCGAGCCGCCTGACCCCCAATGCCCTCAACGTCGCCGCTGCGACCGCCGCCGAAGACCAGGTGCAGACCAATGCCGCCGGGGCCGAACTCGTACCGCTCATCGTGATTGATGACGTGCCGCTGCTCGACGCCGTGAAGAATCTCGCGCGCCAAGCCGGTTTGAATTACCTGCCCGACCCGAGCCTCTCCACCATCACCAACCAGCCGAACGTCACCCTGCGTTTGGAAAATGTTTCCGCGATGGATGCGCTGACCGCCGTGCTCGACACCTACAAATTGCAAATCGTCCACGACCCGCGCATCAAAGTTTCGCGCATCACGGTCAAAGACCCCAAGGCCGCCGACCCGCTCTTCACCAAGATCATCCAGCTCAAGCACACGCATCCCTCGAACGTGGTCGAGATTGTGAAGCGCACGCTCTCGCCGAACGGCAACGTGATGGGCGACCTCCGGACCAGCCAGTTGATCGTGGTCGCCACGGAGAAAGAATTTCCCGCCATTGAAGAGCTGATCGCCAAGCTCGACACGGCCACGCGGCAGGTGCTCATCGAGGCGCAAATCTGGGAAATGTCCAAGAATCCGCGCACGGTCAAGGGCATTGATTGGGGCGGCACGTTTGCCGCGCAGAAAGTCGGCTTCGGCAACGGCACGCTCAACCGCGAGAATTCGGGCGTGACGACCTTGGTGCCGGGCACGCCGCGCACGGTGGCGACGCCCGGTGGCGGTTCCACCACTGTCACGCCCGGCTCCTCGACCACGGAAAAGTACAGCTACATTCCCGGCAACGGCCTCTCGCTCGACACGGCCCGCGGATTTCATCCCTCCACGGCCTTCCTGAATGCCGACGGCCTGAGCGCGGTCATCTCGCTCTTCAACACGGACAATGACACCGAAGTGGTGGCCACGCCCCGCGCGGTCACGCTGGACAACCAGTCCGCGACGCTCTCCGTGACCCGCGCCTTCCCAATTTTCAAAGTCACCCCCGGCTCGGCGAACAGCCCGGCGGGCGGTGAAGTCACCTACACCAACCTCGGCACTATCCTCTACGTGACGCCGCACATCGCGGCCAACAGCAACATCACCATGCACGTCATCCCGGAAGTCTCGAACATCCAGGGCCAGGACGAGCAAATCCTGAACGGCTTCCGCAACACCGCGAACATCTACGCCATCCGCCGCATGGAGACGCACGTCAATGTCCCGAACGGCAACACTCTGGTCCTCGGCGGCCTGATCAGCGACCGCCTCGGCAACCAGCAGAAGAAGGTGCCGTTCCTCGGCGACGTGCCCGTCTTGGGCCGCCTGTTCCGCCACGAGGACAAGAGCCGCGACAAGGCGAACCTCGTCGTCTTCATCACTCCGACCATCGTGGGCGAAGATGATTACCAGCCTTCCAGCACCGATTTCCTCCAGACGAAAAAGCAGGAGGAGCGCGTGACCAAAGATGCGTTCTACGACAGCGCCAAGCCCTACGACTGGACGAAGCCCAAGTCCGAGACCACCACCGCCGCGAAGAACTGATTGCGCAGGCCAACTTCAAGCCACCAACCTATGACGAACTTGTTTCTCCAATGGCGCGGGCGCGGGACAGCCCTCCTGCTCGCCGCCTCGACGCTCGCGGCCCAGGCCGCAGCGGACGTCACGACGCTCGGGGGCGGTCCGAACCAGACCAGTCCGGCGAAATCCGGCGCGACGGATGGCGACACCTTCATCTACGCGAAATTCCGCAACCCCTTCAGCCTCGCGCTGGATACGAACGGCAACCTCCTGGTCGCCGACCAGGGCAACCACAAAATCCGCAAGGTGTCGAAACCCGGCGAAGCCGACAGCTTGACCAGCACCTTTGCTTCCCGCCTGCCGGGGGCTTCCGGTGTCGTGGTGGATTCGTCCAACTTCGTCTATGTCGTCTCCCAGCGGGACGGCAAGCTGCGCAAGTTTAACGGCGCGGGCGCCTTGCTGGAAACGACCGCCGGTTACAAATCGCCCACCGCGCTCGCGCTCGGGGCGGATGGCGCCGTGTTCGTCGCCGAACTGAAGGGCAACATTTACAAGGATGGTAGCATCATCGCCTCCGGTTTCCTGCGCCCGCGCGGACTGGTGGCGCTGGCGGATGGCTCGGTCGTGGTGGCGGAATCGACGGGCCACGCCCTGTGGCGTCTCTTCACGACGAACGGCCTCAACTACAACAAGGCCATCGTCGCGGGGGGCAGCGACCAGACGCGCAATCCCAAGGGCCTGCTCGACGGCACCGGCCTCGAAGCCCGCTTCAACTCACCGCACAGCCTCGCCCTCGCGCCCAATGGCTCGATTGTGGTCGCGGATCGTTTGAACCACCGGGTCCGCGTCCTCGACACGAACTTCGCCGTCACTTCCCTCTACGGCGTTCCGAAAAACCAGTGGGTGAGAAGCTTCGCCGGCTGGGTGGACGGCGCGGGTGGCGAAGATGGTCTGGCTGCTTCGCGTGATCCCGTCGGCCTCGCGGTCGGCCGCGACGGCACCGTGTATGTCGGAGAAATTTTCTGGGACTTGCTCCGGCAGGCTTCCGACACCGGACTGGGCGTCACCGATGGCGGCTCCAACACCAACGGCGGCGGCGGCCCCATCAACACGAACCTGCTCGCCGCGCCCGCGTTCGGTCCGACCTCCGGTTACTTTCCTTTCGGCGCGACCATCACCGTGACCAGCACCGCGCCGGTCTATTACACCACCGACGGCACGGAACCGACGACGAACAGCACTTTGGTGGTGCTGTCCAACAACGTGGGTTCGTTCCGCTTCACGGAGAATTTGCGCGACCTGACCTCGCTGCGCCTCAAAGCAATCGCCGCCAACGGCGCGAGCGTGACGGTCGGCGGCCAGGCCGCTTCTGCGAACGAGATTGGCATCCCGCGCGACTTCATGGCCGGCAGCGGTGCGCGCATCCTGGTGCCGATTGTTGCGAACCTGCGGGCCAGCGCCCGCGTGCAGTCCTTCCAGTATCGCGTCGAAATCACCCCGCAGAACGGCGCGCCGGCCATCGAGCCGTACGTCTCGGGCGTGCCCATGTCCACGAACGACTTCGTGCCCATCGTGACCAGCGCCGCGTCGGGCAAGACCGCCCGCTACACGGTGTCACAACCGTATTTCATCGGTGACACCATCGGCGTGGTCGTCACGGCTTTCGGCACGAATGCCTTCATCGACATCCAGAACTTCGCCACCACTGCTTTGTTGATGGTCCCCATCAGCGGAGCCGCCTTGGAAGGCGACACCTACAGCATCCGCGTGCTGGAAGTTTCCGCCACGTCCGACGGCTACCAGCAGCCAATTTCGGTCGCCGCCGCTCCCGCGCGCACCATCACGGTGCAAGGCATTCCGTATCTGGTCGGCGATCTTGCGGTCGGGCCGGGCTACAACGCCGGTGAATTTGGCGACGGCGACCTGCGGAACAACGATGTGAACGCGGTCATGTTCGCCTCGTTCGGCATCCGCGTGCCGTTCGCATTCTCAGACGCATTCAACGCCATGGACGTGCATCCCACGGAACCGCGCTTTCAGGGCAACCTCGAAGTGAACTTCTTCGACTGGCAGGTCGTGCTCGCGCGCTCGCTGCGCCTGAACAGTACGAATGTAACCCGAGTCTGGAACGGCGGTCTCCGCCAGTCTGACCTTGTTCCGCTCGCGCCTTCGTTCGCAGCGCCGGCCAAGTCTGCCACTGCCAAGTTCGCGCCCGCCGGTTGGTCGCGTGAAGTGAAACTGAGCGCGGGCAATATCTACAACCAGCCGCATGGCGTTTGTGAAGTGCCGGTGTCGATCAACGTGGCTTCCGGCCTCAGTGTCGGCGGGTTGGGTTTCCGTCTCACGGTGGAAAATGCCAACGGCGTCCCCATGGCCACGGACGTTTCCTTTGAACCGTTCCTCGGCACCGATGGTTTCATCAGCACCCGTGGTGCGGCGGCCAACGACCTCGTGTGCGCGTGGTCGATGGTTCCGTCCACTCCGTTCTCGCCCAAGTTGCAGAATAACCAGGCGCTGGGTGTCCTGCGCTTCACGATTCCTCAAAGTGTCGGAGCAGGCTCGCGTTACACGATTCGTTTCAGCCATGCGGCGGGCGGTCCGGATTTGGACACCCCTCTGACCTTCGAGAGTGTTCCTGGTTCGGCTTGGGCTTACTGGACTCCGACCGAAGGAGGCCAGCAGACCTCGGATGAATGGCGCGTGCATTACTTCAGTAGCGTCTCCGCTGTGAACGCCGCCGACAGCGCCGACCCCGACGGAGATGGCACGTCGAACGCGCAGGAGTACTTGAACGGCACCAACCCCACGACCCCGTAATTTTCAACCGGAATGAAATATATGAAGAACTACTTTTCTCTTCGCGCGCTGAAAACAGCGCTCTGCCTCGCTGGTTCGGTCCTCGGACTGGGCGCGGCCACGATCACGGTCGATACCGTGATCACCAGCGGTCTTTTCGAGCCGCACTCGGTGGCGGTCGGTCCTGATGGCGCGCTCTACATCACGGACGGCGCGAACCATCGCATCCTCCGCGTGGCGACGGGTCTGTCCACCTTCACGCTGCTCGCGGGTGAAACCGGCGTGGCCGGCTCGAACGAGGGCGTGGGCGAGGCCGCACACTTCAACATCCCGCAGGGTATCGTCTTTGCGCGCGGCGGTTTGATTGTCGCCGATTCGGAAAGCCAGATGCTTCGTTTCGTCAGCACGAGCGGCGTGGTCACGAATCTCGCGGGGGGCGCGGACATTTACGGCCTGGTCAACGGGCCGGCGACCTCGGCGCGCTTCAGTTATCCGCTCGGTCTCGCGGCGGACACGAACGGCAACATCTACATCGCGGACTCGCAAAACAACTGCGTGCGCAAGCTCGACATGAACAACGTCGTGACGACGCTGGCGTCAGGCTTGTATCAGCCGTCGGCGGTTGCCGTCGGCGACAATGGCGAGGTCTGGGTCACGGACACGGGCCGCCACTGCATCAAGCGCATCAGCACCAACGGTGTCGTCACTCTGATCGCGGGGGCGCCGAACATCAGCGGTACCACGGATTCCAGCCTCGGCAGCAACGCCCGTTTCACCCTGCCGCGCGGTTTGCTCTGGCTCGGGGGCGCGACCGGTCTGCTGGTCGTGGATTCCGGCAACCACACGGTGCGCCGGGTGACCACCAACGCCGTCAACGGTTCCTACGCGGTCACGACCTACGCGGGCACGGCGGGCGTGTCCGGCGCGGCCAACGGTCCGGCCTTGAGCGCGACGTTCAATTCGCCCGTCGGCATCGCGTCGGACTCCTTCGGCGGCGGTTTCATCGTCGTGGACAAGGGCAACAATCTCGTGCGCCGCATCAACACCGGCGCGGTGCAGCCGCCGGTTCCTGATCCGGTCATCGGCTGGGTGGATTTGGTGAAGGATGAGTTCGGCCAGTTCGTGACGCAGCTCCGACCCGTCATCTCCGGCATCTTCAACAATGAAGTGACCATCGCCACGCCCACGGAACCGGGCGCGCAGATTTATTTCACCTACGGTCCAACGCCGGCGAATCCGTTTGAAGACAACATTCCCGATCCCGGTGCGGGCATCGGCGACAACCCTCCGCCGTATCGCGACGGCCTGTCGGCTTCCAGCATTCCGCCCTCGATGATCTCCGCCCAGCCGGACGTGACTATCAAGGCCATTGGAGTCGCAGACGGCCGCCGCTCCAGCGCCATCGTGCAGGCGCGCTTCATCTTCAAGACCGGCAATCCTGCCATCGTCGGGGACAACGCCGCGTCGTTCATCGTCAACAACATCACGACCGGGGCGCGCATGTGGTACACATGGGACGGCTCGGAGCCGACGGATGGCGTGGGCGGAAACCCGAACGTGCTCGGCCCGCTCGCCGACGGAGACAACATCTCGTTCAACCTGGAGAACACGAACCGCACCTTCAAGATTCGCGCCTTCCGCGATAATTTCCGCCCGAGCGACATCGTCACGAAGGTGTTCTCGCCGACGAATTTCGAGGCGAACGCCATCAGCTTCGGTTTTGCCAACGGCGAGGCCTCAAGCGATTTTGTGGCCGCGCCCGGCCAGCGGTTCTACGCGCCGGTCACGCTCTCGGTGCTGCCGGGCCAGGAAATATATTCCTTCCAGTTTAACGTGGTGGTGACGAATGAAACCGGGCCTTCGCTGAACGGCGTGGCTTCCAGTTCGTTCCGTTCCGCCCTTGAGTATCCGGTGGCGTTCAGCGGCGACCAGGTCGGGCCGGCCGGCCAGCCCTATCTGCTCATCCCGCCCGCCATGATTCGCTCCGACTTGCTCCAGTACGTCGAAGTGCCGGGCTACTCAAATCTGACCTCGCTCATCATCACCAACGAGGCGATTAACCTCCTCGGCGTAGGCTGGGTGGAGCGGCGCGGGGCAATTGACGGCCTGTATCCCGCCGACAAACAGGATCTCATCCGTTTCTCGCAGGCGCATGACACCGTGTTTGAAGCAGCGGCCGGCAAAGTGGTGCTGGGCGGATACTCCTTCGTGGTGCCCGCCGCCGCCGCCGAAAATGACACCTACCAGATTCAACTCGGCCGCGCCTCCGCTACTTCCGATGGCGTGAGCCGCGATGTGTTCATCAACATTCCCACCAACGGCTCGCTCACCGCCGGCCCCATCAACGGCACCAAGCGCGTGACCGTGGGCAGCCGCCGCTACGTGGTCGGCGATGTCGCCCCGTTCCGCTGGTTCAACGCCGGTGACTTCGGCAACACGAATTTGCTCAACAACGACGTGGTCCAGGTTTTCCAGTCCGCGGTCTATGGAATCAACCTGCCGCCGGTCGGCAGCGACCTGTTTGACGGCATGGATTCCTCGGACGGCAGCGGCAACCTGAATGGCAACACCAACTCCATCGACAACGTGACGCTCGGCGACGGCGTGCTGAACGTGGACGACATCTACGTCACCTTCCGCCGCTCACTCGATCCTTCGCTCAAATGGTTCGCCCGCTTCTGGCAGGGCGGGGTGCGGCAGGCCGTGGAAGTTCCGAACGGCTCGCCCTTCGCCGGCCCTTCCGCCGCGCCGAAACCGAAAGCTCTCGTCACGGCCACCAGCCGGCCCACCGTCGCTCTCTCCGTGGATGACGTGGTCGGCGCGGCGGGCACCACGGTGCAGGTGCCGGTTCGCGTTCACATCAGCGGCGGTCTGCCCATTCGCGTCGCCATGCTCGGCGTGTCGGTCGAACCGCTCGACGGCGCTCCGGCGCTGACCAGCCAGGTTTCGCTCCTCGGCGCGACCGTCCTCGGTTCACCGGCCATGCAGAGTTCTCCCGACACGAACAGCGCGGGTGCAGCCTGGCTCGATGCCAGTGCCGCCGGCGTCTCCGGTGACGCGGTGCTCGCCACGGTCAGCGTGCAAATCCCCGCCGCCGCCGGCCCGAACGCCGCGTATCGCGTGGTCATCAAACATTTCTCCGCCTCGGAAAACGGTCTCGCACTCTTCCGCACGCATCTGCGCGCGGGCGTGGTTTCCACCACGTCACGCACAGGTTCCACGGCGGGGGACGGCATCTCCGACCTTTGGCGTCTGCGCTTCTTCGGCAGCGCGTCGTCGGCCTTGTCGCCGGCGAATGGCGACGCGGATCACGACGGCGTGAACAATCTGCATGAGTTCCGCGCCGGCACGAATCCGCTGAACGCTTCTTCGCTGCTCCGCCTCTCGGTGCATCCGACGGCGGGCGGATTGAAGATCAACTTCCCGACCAGCCCCGGCCGCACCTACGTCATCGAGTCGGCTCCGTCGCCCTCCGGGCCGTGGACCACGCTTGGCACGCACAACGGCACCGGCATCCCCGGTGAGCAAACCGACACGACGGGCGGGATCAAATTCTACCGCATCCGCGCGCAATAATTTCGCTATGGGCAGCTAAATCAGAATAAGCAGTCCAACTCAGTGAAAGGGGGCCGGAGCAATCCGGCCCCTTATGTTTTTTGGGGGGTGAGTGTGGAGCGCCGGCTTCCAGCACGGCACGACGAAACTTCAGGTGTTCTCAACGCGCCGTGCGGGAAGCCGGCGCTCCAAACTTCGTGCCCGTTGTTCAATGCCTTCGGAACACCAGCTTGTGCTCGATGCGTTTCCTCTGCGCGTATTCCAGCGGCGGCAGGTCCGTGTCGGTCGGCGACTCGGTTTCGTGGAGAATGGTCTGCGCGAGTTTTTGCAGCGACGTCCAGCGCGCCCAGTCGAGCGTCGGCGAGTTGGCGATGCGCCGCAGCGTGGAGCGCCATTCGATGATGACGCGATCAATGTCGCCCGTGCCGAGAAATTCCGTGACCCAGTGCGACTTGCTCAGAGGGTCTTTGTGAACGCTCTGCACCACTTCCGCCGCGCCCCAGCCGTAGCTCGACGGCACGCCGTTCTCCAGGTAGCCGGGAATGTTCTGCACGCCGAAGACGCGCTGGCAGTTCAGCGCGAGCCGTCCGCCCCAGCGGTTCTCGTCTTTCGCGAAACGAAAGCCCGCGTCGAGATTCGCGAGGTCGTAAATCATTTCGTCGAGCTGGTAACTCAAGTCTTCGAGCGAGGCGGCCACCGCCAGTCCATCGCCTTGTGAAAAGAAACTCACGATACGCCCGCGCCGCGTCGGTACGCCCGCCGCATCCACAAGTCCGAGCCGACGCCAGAGCATGGCCACGCCGGTGCCGCTGGGAAGTTTCTGGCAGACGGGCACGAGCGAACAGCGCGCGCAGTCCGCTGGAGCGACCTCACGTTCGATGGGATGCCAGAGCGCGACACCATGCGCGTCCACCGGCACGCGCAACGTCAGATCCGCGAGACTGAGCACCGCGAGAATTTTGTAATCATCATCTTCAAAGCGCACGACGGGCGTGTGTTTCGCCGCGAGTTGCTTCTCGACGAGCGGCGCGACTTTCTCCTTCCAGAGCGCGGTGGTGATGTCGCGCCCGTGCCAGTTGATCAGCCGGCGCACCCATTTCACGAGGATGATTTGGTCATTCGCCGCGCGCTCGGCCACCGTGGAGGCGCGGCCGTAAATCGTGCCCCCGGCGTCCCGCCGGGTCGGGGCGTTCTCCGTGGGAGCAGTCTCATTCACTTCCGGCTCGGAACCCGGCGGGACGCCGGGGGCATTTTCAATCACCCAAAGCAAACCTTGGCCGACTTTTTCCAGCGCCTCGGGTGAGGAAAGCGCCGGGCGAAGGGAAATTGAGGATTGAGGATTGAGGATTGGGGATTGGGGATTTTCCGCCGCTGCCTCATTGGGCGTTCGATGTTCAGTGTTCGATGTTCGGTGTTCCTCTGTTTCCCCCAAAGGTTCTCCACGCGACCTCAGCTTCAATAAATTCACCACGCTCTCCGCCAGCGGTTCCATCACGCAGATGTCGCGCAGCTTCACCTCGCGCAGCGCGGGCATCATTTCCCATTCGCCGCGCGAGTTGAGGATTTGCTTGACGCGCTGGCGCACATGACGCGAGCGCTCGGCATCGGTCTTCAAGCCACAGGGCACCACCGGATTCTTCATCGACTCCTCGACGCCGAGGAGAATTGGTTTGGTGGTGAACAGACGCTGCTGAACTTTCACCGCTTCCTCGAACGGATCGCGCCCTTGCTCCGCCGCGCCGGCCATGAGGCCAAGCAGCGCGTTCCAATCGACCATGCCGCTGCGCGCGAGATGCGCCGGGTAGCCGTGGATCAAGCGCACCTCGTTCTGGTTCACGAGCACGTAACCAACCTCATCAATGCCGCGCCGGCCTGCGCGCCCGAACATCTGGAGAATTTCATCGGCCTTGAGCGGATGCTCGACGAAATCGCGGCGATACGAATCCGCCGCGAGCGTCACGCTGCGCAGCGAGAAGTTGATGCCCGCCGCCAGCCCCATCGTGGCGACGACGACGCGCAACTGCCCGGCCTTCGCGAGTGGTTCAATCACGCCCGCGCGCACCGCGTAGCTGAGTCCGCTGTGATGATACGCGACGCGCGACTTCAACATGCGCTCCATTTGCGGCCCCACGATTTGCTTCTGGTCGTGAGAGAGAACGAGTGGATTGGGGTTCGGCAAGTAGCGCGCGATTTCCGCCGCGAGCGCCTCGGCTCCTTTGCGGCGTGGCGCGAA
>JBBQYK010000077.1:0-15502 GCA_038208765.1 Verrucomicrobiota bacterium | reverse complement strand
GTCGGCATTCCCGCGCAGGCGTTTCACTACGCACTGATGCTGCTCGTGGCGTTCGCCGTGGTCATCGCGCTGCAAGCCGTCGGTGTGGTGCTGGTGTCGGCGATGCTCATCACGCCTGCCGCCGCGGCATATCTGCTCACGGATCGAATGCATCGGATGCTTTGGCTGGCCTCCTTATTCGGACTCATCGCCGGAGCGGTGGGGGCGTTCTTTTCCTTCCTCGGTCCCAATCTTCCCACCGGCCCGTTCATGGTGCTGGGTGCAACGGCGGTCTTCGCGCTGGCCTTCGTCTTCGGCCCCAAGCACGGCGTGCTCACGCGCTGGTTGCGGCAGCGTTCCCGTTCCGCACGCACGCAGCGGGAGAACACGCTCAAGTCCATCTACCACGTCCTCGAAGCGCGTGATTTTCAAGGCGACGGCGTTTCGCTGCGCGAACTGGCCGAGCGCCGCCGCGAAACCAACGAGGAGGCGCAGCAACAATCGCGACAGCTCGTAAAGCACGACCTCGCCACGCTCCACGAGGAAGGTAATGTGATTTTTCTCACGCCCGACGGCTGGCAGGTCGCCGCCGCCATCGTGCGAAACCATCGTCTCTGGGAACTCTACTTGACCAACGCCGCGCACATCGCCGCCGATCACGTCCACGAGGACGCCGAAAAAATCGAGCACGTCCTTGGCGAGGAAGTGGTGCGCGAACTGGAGCGGAAACTCGGCTTCGCGCGCCAGGACCCGCACGGTCGCGTCATTCCCAATCCTGACGACTTGCGCCGCGCCGCCGCCAGTGCGCCCCGCGACAGCCTGCTGGGATATGGGAAGCGGAGTTGATGCAATGAATCTGGAGCACAAATCAACAGGCCCGAAGGGCCGGCGAGAGGTTAGCCGGTGGCGTCAGCCACCGGAAAAACGCCGCAGTCCAGCAGCCCTGAAAGGGCGGAGCTTTTTGGCTGCGTGTCCGTCGCCATCCGTGCCGCCCCTGCCGGGGCTTGATGTTTCTTGCACGCAGTCCGGTGGCTCACGCCACCGGCTAATTTCTGGCCGGCCCTCCGGGCCGAAAACCCTTTTCCACCGATGAACCTCATTCCCCCCTTCGACTTTCACAACGTGGTCGTCACGCCGTGGACGACTGAGCTGAACAGCTTCGGCTGGATCACGCTGATGGGTTTCTTCGTCGCGGCGGCGTGCGGACTGGTCGGGAATTATCTCATCCTCCGCCGCATGGCGCTGGTCGGTGACGCCATCAGCCACAGCGTTCTGCCCGGACTCGCCATCGGCTTCCTGCTGGCGAACAGCCGCAGCTCTACGGTGATGTTTCTCGGCGCGCTCGGCGCGGGCATCGTCACGACGTTTCTCATCGAACTCATTCACCGCAAATCACGCGTGAAACAGGACGCGGCCATCGGCATCACCTTCTCCAGCCTCTTCGCCATCGGCGTGATCATCATCAGCCTCTTCGCGAGCAAGGTGGATTTGGATCAAGACTGCGTGCTCTACGGTGAGATTGGCAACGTGCCGCTGGAAGTGCCCTACGTGAATCTGGGTTCACTCACGTTCGGCCCGCCCACGGTCGTGCGGATGGGTCTCGTGACGTTGGGCGTCGCGGTGCTCATTGGATTATTCTACAAGGAGCTGCTCATCAGTTCGTTTGATCCCGGTCTCGCGGTGTCGGTCGGCATCAATGCCACGGTGATTCATTATTGTCTCATGGCGGCGCTGTCCGTCGTGGTCGTGAGCGCGTTTGAATCCGTCGGGGCCATCCTCGTCATCGCCATGCTCGTGCTGCCGGGCGCGACGGCGTCGCTGCTCTCGCACCGCTTGCCGCTGATGTTTGCGCTGACGCTACTCCACGCCGCGCTCAGTGCGGTGCTGGGCATGCATCTGGGCCGCTGGCTGGATTGCTCGCTGGCCGGCGCAATGGTGGTGATGGGCGCGGTGCTGTTCACGCTGGCGTGGTTCTTCAGCCCGACGCGCGGGCTGGTGCGGCGTTGGTTCCAGCCCCCGCTTTCCGAACCCGCGCTGCCCGAAACGGGTGCGGCGGCGAAACTGTGAGTCCAAATTAAACCACGGAAGACACGGACTACACGGAAGAAGAAGTCGCTGGCTTGCGACTGCTTGGCATAAAAATCCGCACTCAAAATCTCTCTGCTCCTGTTCCGTGTCTTCTGTGTCTTCCGTGGTTCATCCTTTCCGATCAGATGTCGCCCGGAATCGCGATTGAGGCGGTGATGGAAATTCGCCACGCTGCGGTGGATGGATGAATTGCGTCAATGCGTCGAGTCGCTCGGCCTCGAAAAAGTTTCCCGCCACATTTTTCTCTGCGCGGATCAGACCGAGGCAGAGTGCTGCACGAAGGAAGCCGGACTGGAAGCGTGGGAGTATTTGAAGAAGAGGCTCAAGGAACTCGGTCTTGCGGGCGGCGCGAGCGCGCAGGTCTTTCGCACCAAGGCGAATTGTTTCCGTGTTTGCACGCGCGGGCCTATCGCGGTCGTTTATCCCGAGGGCGTCTGGTACCACTCGTGTTCACCGGCGGTGCTGGAGCGGATCATACAGGAGCATCTGATCGGCGGGCGCCTAGTGGAAGAGTTCGCCTTCGCGCGCAACGCGCTGGGGCCTAAGCCGTGACGACCGGCGGCGCAGGTTTGTCGCGAAAAAATTTCAGCACGCGCTTGCCGACGAACCAGATGATTAGCCAGCACACCGCGAGCACGCCAATCACCAGGATGAGCGCCACGATGGGCCAGACCACCGCGAAGATGGACAGCACGGTGGAAGTGACGTTTTCAATGGTGGAGAGAACGGGATTTGCGAAGCCGCCCGTCGTGAGCGAGGACGCGGCGCGCGCCTTGGTGGTGGCGAGTTGCGTGGATGCCGCGAGTCCGCCGCCCGCAATCGCCGCCAGCGTCCAGCGCCAGAACGGTTCAATGTCCGTGAGCACCGAGGCCATGACGACCACGCCCGCGACCGTGGCGAGCGGGCCGGCAATGGAGTCGAGCGCGTTGTCCACCCACGGAATGTAGTAGGCGATAATCTCCGCCACGGTGGCAGCGCCGAAGGCAATGACCGCCGTGGTGGAACCGGCCCACGCGAAAGCCGGCGTGAGCGGCACCGCGCCGAACTTGGCGGCGAGGCTCAGGCAGAGCAGCGGCACGAAGACGCGAAACCCGCACGCGGCGCTCAGGCCGACGCCGAGACAGATGCTCAGAAAGATTTCCATGGGCGCAAGGATGACGAAGCCGCGAATGGAGGCGAGAGGAATTTCCGGACGCAAATTCCAGCAGGGTTCACGCTCCTGCATGTGAGCGAGCCGGAGCGACGCCGCAGCGTGGACGGATGCACCTCTGCGAAACGGGTGTCCGTCTAAAAACTTTGCCCCGCCGCCGCCTTCCGGTTTAATCGCGCCGTGCTGTTCCGCAAAATCGCTCTCGTCGGCGTCGGCCTGCTCGGCGGATCGCTGGCCCTGGCGATTCGCGCGCGCGGGCTGGCCGCCGTCGTGCAAGGCTTCGTGCGCCGCGAAAGTTCCATCGCGGAATGCGCGCGCGCCGGCCTCCCGGATTTTGCCACCACCGATCTCCGCGCCGCCGTCCGCGACGCCGACCTCGTCATCCTCTGCACGCCGCTCGCGCAGATGCGCGGGCTGACGGAGCAACTGCTGCCCGCCTTGAAACGCGGCGCACTCGTCAGTGACGTGGGCAGTGTGAAGGCCAGCGTCGTCGCAGACTTGGAATCACTCGTGACGGACGCGGGCGCGCACTTCGTGGGCGCGCATCCGATGGCGGGTGGTGAACAGCCCGGCGTCAGCGCGGCGCGCGTGGATTTGTTCAGCAACGCCGTTTGCATCATCACGCCCACCGCCGCGACGAATGCCGCCGCGCTGCAATGCACCGAGGAATTCTGGCGCGCGCTCGGCACGCGGTTGTTGAAAATGACTCCGCAACTCCACGACGAACTGGTCGCCCGCAGCAGCCATCTGCCGCACTCGCTCGCAGCGGCGCTCGCCGGCTACGTCCTGCAGCCCGCGCATCCCAAGGAGCAACCGCAGCTCTGCGCCACCGGCTTTCGCGACACCACTCGTGTCGCCTCCGGTTCGCCTGAGATGTGGCGCGACATTGCCCTGGCCAACCGCGAGCCGCTGGCCCGCGCGCTCGGAGAACTGACGGAACAGTTACAGCAGTTGCAACGCGCCGTGGCCGCCGGCGACGCCGCCGCCATTGAGAAATTCTTCACCACTGCCAAGCAACGCCGCGATGATTGGTGCGCGCTGGCGGCATCCTCGGAATGAAATTTCAAAGCCCAAATCCCAAATCTCAAAGAAGCTCCAAATTCGCAAATTCCAATCGGGAGCCGTGCGGGTCTGAGAACGTCCGCTTGGAGCTTGGAGCTTGGACTTTGTTTGGGATTTGGAATTTGGGATTTGGAATTTAGCCATGCCTCTCCCCGACCTCATCGAAATCATTCCGCTCTCCGCGCCCGTCCACGCCGAGATCACCGTGCCCGGTTCCAAGAGCATCACCAACCGCGCGCTCGTACTCGCCGCGCTGGCCGACGGCGAAGTGACGCTCACCGGAGCGCTCTGGAGCGAGGACACGCAGGTGATGGTCGATTGCCTGCAACGCCTCGGCTTCGAGGTGCGCGTGGAACTGGACGCAAACGAGTTTTGCAACCGCACCATCACCGTGCACGGGCGCGGCGGGGAAATTCCGAAGGCCGGCACGGCGGAGCAACCGCTGAAACTGTTCGTGGGCAACGCCGGTACGGCGGCACGTTTCCTCTCCGCGATGGTCTGCCTTGGGCGTGGTGTGTATCGCCTGAGCGGCGTGCCGCGGATGCACGAGCGTCCGCAGGCCGCGCTGTTCAGTGCGTTGCGCGAACTGGGCTACAAGATTGAATCGGCGAACGACAAACTCCCCGCGCTCATTCACGGCAACGGTCCGCGCGCCGGCAAATGCCGCGTGAGCATTGAATCCAGTTCGCAATTCGCGTCCGCGCTGCTGCTCAGTGCGGAGCGCGGCGGCTGGCAAATCGAAGTGTCCGGCGAGAACGCGGAGGAATCGCCTTACGTCGCGATGACTTCGGAGATGGTGAAGGTGTTTCCCAAGTCGGGCGGCCAGTTTCAAATCGAACCCGACGCGTCGAGTGGGAGTTACTTTTGGGCGAGCGGCACTTTACAGCACACGGTTCCGACTGAAAGAAAAGCGGGGAAACAATACGGCAATCGCATCGATTCCGAGCTGACAGTTCGTGTGCGGTCTTGGCCGACTTCGGGCTGGCAGATCGATTCACGGTTCCCGGCGGCGATGTTCGGAGTCGCGTTCGTCTCACCTGCCTACCACTCCCCGCTTTACGTCGATTTTCCATCAGAACCCGGCTGGAGATCGGCACCGGTGCCGACAGGAGTGGATGCTGATCTGACTCCAACTGATCCAATTTCACGCCAGTCCGATTTGGGTGACAGCATAATGACCGCGATCGCTGTCGCCCCGCTGACTGCAACCAGCTTTTTATTCACCGACCTCGGCCGCCTGCGCGTGCAGGAATGCGAGCGCGTCGTCGCGCTGCGCACGGAACTCACCAAGTGCGGCGCGAAGGTCATCGAGAGGGGCGACACGCTGGAAGTGTTTCCCTCCCTACTCCACGGCGCGGAAATTGAAACCTACGACGACCACCGCATGGCCATGTGTTTCGCGGTGCTGGGGCTGAAGGTGGCGGGGATCAAGCTGCGCAATCCGTCCTGCGTGAAGAAGACATTCCCGAACTTTTTCCAGAAGCTCGCCGCCGCGCCGCCGCACGGACTCGGCGTCACCATTCTCGACGGCCACACCGGTCGCAAATTGTCCCACGACGAACTGTTCGCAGAGTGACGCTTCCGCCACGCCTCCGCTTGGCCTCACGCTCCTCCTGAAAATAGCCCAACCCTTTAGAGCTGGGATCAACGTCATGCCGACGAAACCAGTCCCGCAGGGACGAAAGAGGTTTTCTCACCGAAGGCGAGTGATAATGGTCCTGCCGTCCCTCCGGGACTGACGAGTTGGATTTGGGGGCGTGAACCCAGAGCTAAAGCTCTGGGCTATTTTCAGGGGAAGAGGCGGCGGCTCTTTCCCCTTCACCGTGTCGCCTCACCCCGGCGCGACGAGCCTTGTTTCTCACCACGCCATCCGCTTCTCAATCCGCGGCGTCCCATTCACATCAATCACTTGGATGAGCGCGGACGGCTTCGCTGCACTCCAGTCAATCGTCAGCAGTCCCACGTTCACGTCGTGGTAGGTCGGTCCATCGCGCAGGCGGTTGGGCGTGGGTGTGCCACGTTTGTGCGGCTCCGTCAGGGCGCTCGCCGTCATGTCGTAGAGCGGATAATCGCCGGGGCGATCCAAGCGCGAGAGTTCCGCCCAATGCCGGTCGCCGCTGATGAAGACCACGCCGGTCGCGCGGGTCGTGTGCAAGAGGTCGAGCATCCGCTGCTTCTCGCGCGGCAGATTCGCCCACGCCTCCGCGCCGCTGAACTCGGATAGAAACTGGATGCTTGAAGCGATGACGCGCACTTCCGCCGGCACGCGCAGTTGTTCCTCCAGCCACGTCCACTGCGCCGCGCCGAGCATGGTCACGTTCGGGTCGGGATGTGGAATGTACTTCCCGCCGCTCGGGACCGCGTTGTTCTGGCCCGTGGCCAGCGCGCTCCGAAAATAACGGGTGTCTAACAGAATCACCTGCACGCGTTGGCCCGGCAGGCCGAAAACATACGCGTTATAGACGCCTTCGCGCTGACGGCGCGGCGAGCGCCACGGCTCGTCCATGAAATCCAGAAACAACTTCTGTGATTCGGCGCGCTGCGCGTAATTCGAGCCGGCGTCGTTCCACCCGAAGTCGTGATCATCCCACGTCGCCAGCACGGGCGCCTTCTTCCGCAACGCGCGGAAGAACGCGCTCTCCTTCCGCACCCGATATTTCTCCGCCATGACCGTCATGTTCGTGGTGTCGGCGTAGATGTTGTCGCCGAGCAGCACGAAGGCGGCGAAGGGCAGTGTGAGCACGCGGTCGAGCATCGGGTGCGTGGCGGGATTGATGCACGAGCCGAAGGCAAGGCGCGTGAGCGTGCGCGACTCGTCCGGCTTCCGGCTCGCGCAGCCGGGAGACGAAACGAAAATGCTGAACGCAAAACAGAGAAGGAGCGACGCAGAAGCTTTTCTGAACATCTCCGCGTTTTCGCAGAAGCCGTTCAAGGAAGCAATTCCCGCCGCACCGTAACGCCGGCTTTCCGGCCGGCAGGTCGCGAGATTTTCCGGTCACACGTCGCTGGCACTCCCGAAATGCGACCTCTTTCACCCAGGGCAGCACGGGCCGCGCAACCCTGGGCTAACTGATGCAACCCTTTCAGGATGGGAAATCAACGCGGTGCGTCGAAGTACGCGGAGCGCTCGAGGGCGTTGAAAGTGGCGGTAAGCTGGAACCGCTCGCGCAGCCCTTCGAGAAACTCCCAGTGCAACTGCTTGTTGAAGGGGCGCACCACGAAGCTCGTGCCGTTGGCCGCGTGTTCCTCGGCGTGCTGCTGCCACGCGGTGCTGGCGGTGGCGCGCACCTCCTTGTAGATGACGTTGCTCTCGCTCATGCCGCCACCATTTCGGGCACGTCGAGGAAGCCCTTGAGATGCACGGAGCGCGTCGGGTGCCGCAGCTTGCGCAAGGCCTTCGCCTCGATCTGGCGGATGCGTTCGCGGGTGACTTTGTATTGCGTGCCGACTTCTTCGAGCGTGCGGCGCGTGCCGTCGAGCAGGCCGAAGCGCATTTCGAGAATGTGGCGTTCGCGCTCGGTGAGCGTCTTGAGCACTTCCCCCAGCTTGCCCTTCAACAGGCTGCTGGAGGCCATGTCCATCGGGCTTTCCGCCTGCTTGTCCTCGATGAAGTCTCCGAAGCACGCGTCGTCGTCGCCGACGGTGGCCTGCATCGAGATGGGGTTCTGAATCATCTTGAGGATCGCGCGCACGCGATCGGCCGGGAGGTTCAATTCCTCGGCGAGTTCCTCGGTCGTGGCTTCGCGGCCAAAGGTCTGGAAGAGTTCCTTCTGCACACGCATCAGCTTGCCGAAGACTTCGATCATATGCACCGGGATGCGGATGGTGCGGGCCTGATCGGCGATGGCGCGGGTGATGCCCTGACGAATCCACCACGTCGCGTAGGTGGAGAACTTGTAGCCGCGACGATACTCGAACTTCTCCACGCCGCGCATCAGCCCGATGTTGCCTTCCTGGATGAGATCGAGGAACGGCAGCCCGCGGTTGATGTATTTCTTGGCGATGGAAATGACGAGGCGCAGGTTGGCCTCGGCCATGTCCTTGCGGGCGCGGTCGCCGGTGGCCTCGCACTTCAGCAACTGCTGGTGGGCCTTCAGGAATTCCTCGCGCGGCAGGCGCACGAAGGATTCAATGGATTTGATTTTCTGTTCCTCGGTGCTGACGAGGGAAGCGCCGGCGGTGGTCTTGCGGCGGCTTTCCAGGCCGGCGACCACGCGCCCGCTGTGCTGCAACTGGTCATGGACGTTGCGGCTTACGAGCATCATGTCCTCGAGCACGCACGGCTTGTAATGAAACTTCGGGAAGGTGGCTTGGAGCTTTTGATCCAGTTCACGGAACTCGATCCAGCGCTTGGCTTTCGCGGCGGCCGTGGGCGCGGCCTGCCATTGGGCAAATTTTTCGTCGGTCTTGTCGTCCAGGTCGCGGACTTTTTTCACCAGCGTGCGGAGTGCCTTGAGATGGGCCTCGCGATTTTCCAGCCGGCTGTCCGAGACCACGCGGTCGAAGCGTTCACGGGGCGGGTCGGCCATCAGCTTCTCGGCCAGCGCGATGTGCTCCTTGGCGGCGAAACCGAGGCGGTGCAGAATTTTCTTCCGCTCCAGATCGGCCTCCTCGATGCGTTTGCAAATGGCCACTTCCTGCTCGCGGTTGAGGAGCGGCACCTTGCTCATCTGCCGCATGTACACACGGACCGGATCATCCAGTCCGTCAAACGGAACCTTGGCGGTTTCTTCCGGCTCCTCGGCTTCCGGCTGTTTCACGCCGTCCGCTTCGGCCTGATCCACGATGCGGATTTCCAGGCTGTTCAGCTTGGAATAAATTTCATCCAGCATCTCGGGCGTGACGGCGCAGTCCACCAGCGCGTCATCGATGTCGTCGCTGGTCAGGTGGCCCTGTTCCTTGGCGATGGTGACGAGTTCGCGCAGCTTGTCCGCGAGATCCACGACCCCAAGAATCACGCCCGGATGCTTGGCGTCACCGTTGGCTTTGGCAAAAAGGGGCGCGGTGGCACCCGAGACCGACTTCCCTGTGGCGCGGGTTTTGACTTCGGCGCCCGGCGCGAGGTCGCCGGAATTTCTGCGGGCCGCCTTGAGCGGCACGCGCTTGGATCGGACAGCTTTTGTGTTGAGCATTTTTTTTGGCATCCTGATTCTGGAATTGAAAAAGGCCGCACATGCTCTCACGGAATCGTCCTGAGTCAAACATGGACTGGAACAATTTCAGGTCGGCGTGAAAGGTGGCGGAAACATAGTTCATGTTCACCCTCGCGTTGGCCGTCCGGCGCGGGGAAAGTCGGGCATGACCGAAGGAGAGAGGCGCTTTTATCTGCGCGAAATTCAGTCCCACTGGGCCGCGCCCCGCATTTCCTCGGAACGCGTGGCCGAACTGGTGGCGGCGCACTTGGTCGAGCATTCGACCGAAGCCGTGGGGATGATCCGCCTCACCCACGCCGGAGTGGTCGAGAAGACGGCCTCGCGTCAGCGCAAGAGCAACTCCACTTTGAGCCTCGTCCGCAAGCCGGACAACTCAGCCCGCCAACGTCGGAACCGCCAAGGACCGCCGAGACCGCTGGTGTAGCGGCTAGCGTCAGCAAATTTCACCGCGCGTTTCCGCCGCGCCGGCTTTTCCACTCCCACTGGCGCGGGCGGGTGGGCTTGGGATTCCCCGGACCGGATGGGGGACGTGCGCTTCCACCTCCGCCTTGCTGCTGGGGAGCGGAGCCGTGTCGGCGCGGCACCGGTTGTCCACTTCTTTGTTCCGGCCTGAAGGCGGGGGCCGCAGCGCGGTAGTCAAATCCTTCCGCCTGCTTGCGCACGATACCACGACCGATGAAGCGTTCGAGCGAACGCAACGCGTCGCGATCTTCCGGCGTCACGAAACTGATCGCGTCGCCCACGGCTTGCGCGCGTCCCGTGCGACCGATGCGATGGACGTAATCCTCCGAGTGCATTGGAAAATCGTAATTCACCACATGCGAGATGCCGTCCACGTCAATGCCGCGCGCGGCGATGTCCGTGGCCACGAGCACACGCACGGCGCCGGACTTAAAATCCTTGAGCGCGCGCAGCCGCTGGCTCTGCGAACGGTTCGCGTGCAGCGCGGCGGTGCGAATGCCTTTCTGTTCGATCTGGCGCGCGATGCGATCCGCGCCGTGTTTGGTGCGGGAGAAAACGAGCACCATGTTCAGCGTGTTGTCGCACAGAAGATGCGTGAGCAGCGACATCTTGAGATGCTGCGGCACTTCATAAATAAACTGCGTGACGGTCTCGGCGGGATTCGACCGGCGGCCGATCTGAATCAGCTTCGGCGAATGTTGAAATTCCTTGGTCAGCGATTCGATCTCCCGTGACAAAGTCGCCGAAAAGAGCAGCGTCTGGCGTTGCTTCGGCAGCGCGCGCACCACTTGGCGAATCGACGGCAGGAAGCCCATGTCGAGCATTCGATCCGCCTCATCCAGCACGAGAAATTCGAGGGCCGCGAAATCGCCGCAGTGCCGCCCCATCAAATCAAGCAACCGTCCCGGCGTGGCGATGATGATGTCCGCGCCTTCGCGCAGCGCGCGCATCTGCGGTTGTTCGCCCACGCCGCCATAGACGGTCGCGACGCGCAGCGAGAGATGCTTGGCATACGCACGGACGTTCTCATCGATCTGCACGACCAGTTCGCGCGTCGGAGCCATGATGAGCGCACGGATGCGCCGGCGCGGTTCCGGCGGGCGTCCCGCGAGCAGCGTGAGCATGGGCAGCGTGAACGCCGCCGTCTTGCCCGTGCCCGTCTGCGCGATGCCGATCAGATCCTGACCCGCCAGCACGGGCGGAATGGCCGCCGCCTGAATCGGCGTCGGCTCGGTGTAGCCCGCCTCCTGCACCGCCTGCAAAACCCGGTCGTTCAGACCCAAAGCACGAAATGGCATAATCTCTATTTCTGCGACGCGTCTCAGCGCAGCCGCCACGTAATCCGGCCCTTGTTCAAATCGTAGGGCGACATTTCCATCTTCACGCGGTCGCCGGTGGTGATGCGCACCCAGCGCTTGCGCATCTTGCCGCAAATTGTCGCGAGCACCAGATGCTTGTTGTCCAGTTCCACGCGAAACATCGTGCCCGCGAGCACGGATGCGACGACGCCTTCAACTTCAATGTGTTGTTCTTTGGTCTGCTGTTTTAATTTCATTCGGCCTTTCGGAAACGGTCTGCGGGGAAAACAAGCGTGCCGTCCCGCAAACCGATCGAGGACAGGGCTGGAAAACAAAAGAGCGAGACCCGGCACAACCGGGCCTCGCTCGTGAAAATCTATCGCTTAGTAGCGACCACGGCCACCACCACCGCCGCCGCCGCCACTGCGTTCGCGGCCACCGCCGCCACCGCCGCCGCCGCCGTATCCACGACCGCCACCGCCGCCGCCGCCGAAACCGCCGCCGCCGCCCGGACGTTCTTCACGGGGCTTGGCTTCGTTCACGGTCAACGCGCGTCCGTCCATTTCCTTGCCGTTCAGCGCGGCAATGGCCGCCTGGGCTTCCGCCGGCGAGCTCATCGTCACGAAGCCGAAACCACGGGGACGGCCGCTCATGCGGTCCATCATCAGGTTGGCTTCCACGACGGTGCCGTGTGCGGCAAACGCGTCCTGGAGGTCGTTTTCAGTGGTGTTGAAGGAAAGATTTCCCACGAACAATTTGTTACTCATATTTGTGATGTCACTAGACTAACCCTTTGGTTTCAGACTGTTCCCGACTATCGGGTTTCTAATCATCACTGAACTGAGTTCACTTGAGGATTTACCAGGCCTTGAAACGGACAAGCAATCTAACAGACGTGCGGACAATCGCGGTTTCCGGGCGGATAGCAATCAATTCCTCAAGAAATTTTGGGCGTCCGGCCGGGCCGCATTGCCGCGCGGATTAGGTTTCAAAAGCGTGAGACCAGCAACTCCGCCACCCGCTCACGCGTCGTGGCCAGTCCTTTGTAGGCTGCCACTTCCGCCGGCATCATGCGCAGGGCCCGGGCCAATCGTTCGGACGTCGTTGCGTCTTGTTTCACCTCGGCCAGTGAGCGCATCGCGATGCGGATGCCAAAGAGCACGCCGCCACTCGCGGGCAAAGCCACCAAGGCCTGTTGCTCCACGCGCAACCACACTTCCGCCAGGATCACCGAATCATCAAGGCGCGGCAGGAGACGCGACGGGTGTTGATTCAACTCCGGCGAACGGCTCAGTCCCCAGTTGTGCCGCAGCCATGTCGTGCCCGGCGTGAGCTTCGCGAGAAACGCATTAATCGAGCGGCCCAGTTGCGCATTTAATCCCGGCACCGGCCCGTGAATGAACTCCATCGGCTGGCCGATTTTTTCCGCCAGACTCCACGAGGAAGGAAAACAAACGCACCCGCCCACGAGTTGAAACTGTCCCGCCGCGTCCGCTCGCAGCAGCACGAAATCCGGCTCCCAGATTTCTCCGAGCCGCAGGCCGCTATCTTGTGCTGCGCCGAGCGCAGTGGCTGATGCCTGCTGTTCCGGCGTGATGCTCCTCCATTCCCTCGCCAGCGCAATGCACTCGTCCAGCAACGCCGCGCTTGATGGGAGAAACGTGGAATAAGTTTTTGGTTCACGACGTAGCCAGTGCCTGCGCTCCGCGACTAGCGAGTCATGCTGCGCCGTCGGTTGGAAAAATTCCGTCGCTGACCCGCGCCGCAATCCCATCTGGAAGCGGTAGTCTCCATCGGCGAACAGTTCGGAGAGATTCATTGAGCACCGTTATTCAACGTGCATCGTTCGGAGTCGGCAATCCATCAATCGCGCTCTCAGCAAATGAAAAGCGGCGGTCTTGCGACCGCCGCTGAATTATTTCGAGAGGGTGTTCGGCTCAATACTTCATGTCCGCCACCGTGCGGCCCGCCGGGATGAACGGCAGCACATGCTCCGCGTACGGCGTGACCACGTCGAGGACGTAGGCCGTCTTCGACGCCAACATGCGCTGGAGCGCGGCTTTCAAATCCTTGCGGAACATCACGCGCTCGCACGGGACGTTGAAGCTGTTGCACACGCGCACGTAGTCGGGATAAATCTGCGCGCGATTGTCCGGGTTGCCGAGGTAGGTGTGACCACGGTTGCCGGCGAAGAAGTTGTCCTCCCATTGCACCACCATGCCGAGGTGCTGGTTGTTCAGGATGATGGCCTTGGCGGCGATCTTCTCGACGTTCGCAGTGGCGAGTTCCTGGATGTTCATCAGGAACGAGCCGTCGCCATCAATGTCGATCACTTCCTTGTCGGGCCGCGCGACTTTGGCGCCGAGCGCGGCGGGGAAGCCGTAGCCCATCGAGCCGAGACCGGCGCTGGTGATGAGCTGGCGCGGGAACTTGTATTTGTACCACTGCGCGCTCCACATCTGATGCTGGCCCACGCCCGTCGTGATGATCGCGTCGCCCTTGGTCAGTTCATAAAGCATCTCGATCACCATCTGCGGCAGGATGACTTCGCCCTCCTGGCCCTTGAGATGATCCTTCATATGATCGCTGGTCGCGATTTCCGGCGTGACTTCGTAATGGAACGCGCCCTTCTTCTTCCACTCGGTGATCTGCGCGTGCCAGGCGGGATATTTCTTGGTGACCGGACGCTTGGCGATCAAGGCGTTGAGGCGTTTGAGCGCGTCCTTAATGTCGCCGACAATGGGCAGATGCGCGCGGCGGTTCTTGTTCAATTCCGCTGCATCAATGTCAATGTGGACAATCGTGCCGGTCTTGCAGAACTCCTCGAACTTGCCCGTCACGCGGTCATCGAAACGCACGCCGAACGAGAGCAGCAAATCCGCTCCGTCCTTCAGCTTCACCTGGGGGTCATCGAAACTTTTGCGATAGGCGTACTCACCGCTCACCGCCCAGTTCGCGAAGGCCGCGCCGTGCATGCCGAGCCAGCGCAGCGAGAGCGGATTCGTCTCGGGAAAACCGCCCAAGCCCATGATCGTCGTCGTCACCGGAATCTGCAGCGCCTCGGCGAACTTCTTCAGTTCCTCCGCCGCGCCGCTGGTGATGATGCCGCCGCCCGCGTAAATCACCGGGCGCTCGGCCTTCTCGATCAGGCCGATGATTTCGTTCAACGCCACCTCGTCCGCCTTCAAGTCGGGCTGGTTGTAGCCGCGCAGACCTTTCTTAATCTGTTCCTCCGTCGGCCACACCGGCTGCGCCTTCGCCTGCTGAATGTTCTTCGGAAAATCAATCACCACCGGGCCGGGCCGTCCCGACTCCGCGAGGTAGAACGCTTCGCGCACAATGCGCGGAATGTCGTTGATGTCCGTGATCAAGTAGCTGTGCTTCACGATGGGCAGCGTGACGCCGATGATGTCCGTCTCCTGAAACGCGCCGCGCCCGATCATGTTCTGATTCACCTGGCCGGTGATGGCGATGAGCGGCGTGGAATCGAGATACGCATCGGCGATGGCCGTGACGAGATTCGTCGCGCCGGGGCCGCTGGTCCCCATGCACACTCCGGCCTTGCCGGTGGCGCGGGCGTAACCTTCCGCCGCGAAGCTGCCGCCCTGTTCGTGGCGTGGCAGGATGGTGCGAATCTTCTTCGACTTGGTGAGCGACTGGTGGATTTCCATGCTCGCCCCGCCGGGATACGCGAAGATGACTTCGCAACCGGCGCGCTCAAGCGCCTCGACGAAAATATCGCGGCCAAACATGGCCTGGCCGACTTCGGCGCGCGCGGGTTGCGTCTTCTGTTTCTTCGCTGCGGACTGCACTTGTTTGCTCATAACTACTTTTAATTTTGGCTGCGGCGGCATGGATAACAAAAAACCCACGACCGTTTCCAGCCGTGGGTTTTTGTCGAAATCCTCTCTAGTTTCGACAAACGCCCACGGCGTCGCCTACGACGACGACCAGCAGAACGATTTGTCGGACCAGATTTTGCATTTAGCGAGGCGAAACCTAGCCAGCGTGCTCTGGAGGGTCAAGCGGGGATTCCGTCGCGGAGCCACTTGTAAATGCCGACGTGATCCGCTGAGAGAAACACGAGACTGAAAGTCTCGCAACTTGCCGGCTGGAAAGGGGTGTGATTGGAAGTGGCGGTCAGTCGTAGCGCAGATTTGTAATCTGCGGTATCGCCGAATTGCATTCGGCAGGGCGTCGGCGAAGGCGAAGGCGTTGGAAGTTCGATCAGCCTGCGGATTGAAAATCCGCGATACAGCAGAATGCAATTCTGCGCTACGCGACCGGTCTTGACCGCCACTTCTAATCAC
>JBBQYK010000076.1:0-15623 GCA_038208765.1 Verrucomicrobiota bacterium | reverse complement strand
GTGTTGTTGTAATCCACGTAGCTTTTGACCAAGACCGTGCCAGCGGTGTTGCCGCCCACGTTGATCGTGGCGGGCCCGGAGCCGGTGTAGTCCGTGTCCGTGAGTTCCACGGTCAGCGTGCCGCCTGAGGTGGAGGAAAGGTCAAAGCTCATCAAGTCGATGTCGGGCTGCGCCGCGCTGCCCAAGACGGGCTTGGAGGTGCCGGTATTGACCGTGATCAGCCACTGGCTGCCGACGGGACCGGTGTATGAGACCACGCCGAGCGTGGGATTCGCGTCATCGATTCCTTGATCGGTGATGATGAGGGTTCCGGCGGGCGTGCCGTCGGAGACCCGGAGTTGCAGCGCGGCCGAAGCGGGGGGCGCCGCCGTAGCTAAGGCCACACACAAGGCGGCACATTTTAAGACTCGGTTCATAGTTTGTTTCATTCTGATTGTTTTTTAACTCTTTGGTCAGCGTGCGATGTGCCCCTCCTGGTCTCCGGCCAGGTCGGGCCAGAGCGATGAAAGGAAGCAACAAAGCTTGCGGATCAATGCCGAGCATCGTTTCACAACGCCGGGACTTGCTCCATAGGGGGAAACGCCTGGAGCGGGGTAGGTGATACCCGTGGATAAACGGGCGGGCGACCCGGAACCGGATCACCCGGTTTCACGGAGCCACGGCGGCCCGGGTGGAACCGGTGACAAATTCTTCGGGATAGGTGAGCAGGCCGACAAATTTGGTTTTCGAGACTTCAGGATGTCCGGCACGCTGTCATTCACGCGCGGGAGGAACAGCACCGCCTCGCGCTGCGAGACCAAGCCTGCTCAGATTTTATCAATCGTCATTGGCCTTTTGGCCCCGCTTCCCCGCGGCGTGACTTTTGAAACGGCGTGCTCCGCACAATCTCCAAGACGATGGAGGTGAAGCGGTAATTCTCTTTCGCTGCCATCAGCGTGATCGCGTCCAGCGCGCATTTGTCGGCGTATTCCGTTCCACGACCCAGCGCGTAGATCAGCAGCCTTTCCGTGAAGGCGCGGGCAAACTGCTCCTTCTTTTGCTCCGCGAGAATTCTCGCCAGGCCCAGCGCATCGCGAAATTTTTCGCCGGTGACCAGTTCTCCGCTCGCGTCCACGGGTTCGTTGCCATCCTGGTCGCGCCACGCGCCGATGGCGTCGAAATTTTCCAAACCGAAACCAATCGGGTCCATGCGCGCGTGGCACGAAGCACAGAGCGCGTCCGCGCGATGCTGCTCCATGCGCTGGCGCAGCGTCCCGGTGAGTTCCGCGCCGTCCTTCAACTCCGGCACTTCAGACGGAGGCGGCGGAGGCGGGGCGTTCAGCAAAGTTTCCAGCACCCACTTGCCGCGCTTCACCGGCGAGGTGCGCGTGGGATTCGAGGTCAACGCCAGCACGCTGGCGTGAGTCAGCACGCCCCGGCGCGGCGTGCCGCGCAGGCTCACGCGCTCGAAGTCGCGGCCCTTCACGCCGGAGATTCCGTAGAGTTTCGCGAGCGATTCGTTCACGTACGTGTAATCGGCGTCGAGGAATTCCAGGATGCTGCTGTCCGTCTGCATGACGTTCGCAAAGAGCATTTCCGTCTCGATCCTCATGGCGCGCCGGAGTTCGTCGTTGAACTTGGGGAACAGTCCGTCATTCGGCTGGACTAGCTCCAGATTGCGAATCTGCAACCATTGCCCGGCAAAGTTCTCCACCAGCGCGCGGGACTTGGCGTGGCCCAGCATCCGGCGCACTTCGGATTCCAAATTCATGCGTAGCAGATTATTCTCCGCCAGCGCGAACAGGCGTTCGTCCGGCATCGAACTCCAGAGGAAATACGAGAGGCGCGAGGCGAGCGTGAATTCATCCACGTCACGAATGAGTTCATGGGGCAGGGCAGGGCGGCGGGCGGAGGCTGAACCAGTTCTGCTTTTGCCGCGCGCTGGCGCGTTGGTGAGGATCTGCGGACTGCTCCGAAACAAAAAGTGCGGCGAAACCAAGGTGGCTTGAACCGCACGCCCGAGGCCTTGCTCGAAGTTGTCCCCGCGCGCCCAGCATTCGCCGGCGAGATTCACCAGACGATGCACTTCTTCCGCCGTCACCGGCCGGCGATACGCGCGCCGCGCGAAACGTCCGAGAATGTCGCGCGCGACTTCGCGGTCGGTGCCGATCTGCGACTCGGTGAAAAAGAATTGTTGATGCGTCACGGGCAGCAGCGGGTTCACCGTCTGCGGCCCGGCGATCTCCAACCACTCGACGTTGACCGCGCCGTTTTGCAACGGCCCGCTTTTCCAGCGCAACGCCTCGTCCTCGGGCAGACCTTCCTTCACGCGGCGCACCACGGCGCGAACGCGGTTCTGGCCGAGCGCGAGTTGAAATGTGGATTCATACACGCGCGGTTGGCTGGCGTTGGTTTCCACCGCGACCGTTTCCACCGGTTGATCACCAAGCATGAACGTAAGCAGCACCGCATTAGAAGTGTGCTGCTCAGCCCAGGCGCGAACCCGCACGAGGTATTCGCCCGGCACGGCGGATTGAAAATCAATCGCCACGTCGTCCTCCTCAACGCTGTTCAACCGCACCCAGCCATCGCCACGCTGACGGGCGTTGTAGCCGACCTCCAGTTCATCCACGGAGAAGCGATTCGTGGAGGGCAGGGGAATCTGCATGACGAACGCGCTGTTGATGACGCGCTCCGCCGCCGCGAGATATTTTTCCACGAGCACTGGGGACAGCGAGAGCGCATCCGCCATGTTGTCGAAGCCGTGGCCGGAATCATCGATGGGAAAATCCGCCGCCGGCTTGAAATCCACGCCCAGCAAATCGCGAATGGTGTTGTTGTATTCCGAGCGATTCAGCCGCCGAACCAGCGTCCGACCTGGATCGGGATGCGCGCAATCGCACTGAAACACTTTCCTCTCGACCCACTGCGCGAGCCGTTGCTTTTCGGCGGCACTCGGCTGGGGCTTGTTCTCCGGTGGCATTTCGCCGTTCTGAACTTTCGCGAGCACACGCTGCCACAACGCCGGGTCGCGAATGGCCGCCGCCTCGTCCGGCCACTGATCAAGCGTGACGTCGCCCTTGTGCTTCCCGTGCCCGTGACAACTGAAACAATGCGTGTCGAGCATCGGCCGGATGTGTCGCCCGAACTGCACGTTCTCCGCACGCCGCGCCCCGACACGCGGTTCGGCCGATTTCTGCGCACCAGCCAGTCCTGTGACCAACATCAGTAACGCCATGGTCGGCAATATATTTCGCATCAGCAGCAAGGTGATTTGGACAGTAACGCACTAATCATTTGGGGAAAGGATGTCCAAGTTATGGATGACCGGACTACAGCGACTGGCACACAACATTCCAAGATAACAGTGCCTGCCAAATTGCGTGGAGATGACTCTGTGCGGCGGACGGCGGGATAATTCGGAATTGGACACAACAAACATTGTGCGAATAGGTCAGACTTGTGCAAATGAGTGAAACTTAAGCTTCTCGCCATGCTTGGGAGCGTTCCCATCGCGAGCTGTTCATTCTCCAGACTTTTCCCATCTTCTTCCCGTCACTCCTTTGTCCGCGCACCTTGACCGGTTCGCGGCGCGCACTTAGAACTCGCCCGCATTTCTTTGCACAGCTCATGGCGGTCAAATTCAAAGATTACTACGAAGTGCTCGGCGTGCCGCGCGGCGCGAGCGAGGACGACATTCGCAAGGCATTCCGCAAACTCGCGCGCCAGTACCATCCCGATGTCGCCAAGGACAAGAAAGTTGCCGAGGAGAAGTTCAAGGAGATCAACGAGGCCAACGAGGTTTTGAGCGATCCCGCCAAGCGCAAGAAATACGACGAACTGGGCGCGAACTGGAAGCAAGGTGCGGAGTTTCGTCCGCCGCCGGGCTGGCCAGGTCGTGGCGGGCCGTCCACGGGCGGCGGGCGCGGCGGCGCGGAGTATCAGTTTGGCGGCACGGGATTCAGCGATTTTTTTGAAAGCGTGTTTGGTTCGCGCGGTGGCAGGCGTGGCGGGTTCAGCGGTGTTGGTACTGATGATGACGAACCTTTCGCCGAGCGCGGGAACGACGTGGAGGGAGACATCATGGTGTCGCTGGAGGAAGCGATGCGCGGCTCGGTGCGGACGGTGAATTTGCAGCGCGCATTAGAATGCCAACGGTGCAACGGCACGGGTGCGCTCGGTCAGCGCGCGTGTCCGGTCTGCGGCGGCAGCGGCCAAGTCGCAAAGGCGGACAGTTATCAGGTGCGGATTCCCGCTGGCGTGAGCGAAGGCCAGAAACTGCGCCTCGCCGGGCGCGGTGGAGCGGGCCAGGGCGGCGGCGCGGCGGGTGATTTGTTTTTGCGCGTGCGGCTGGCGAAGCATCCTGACTTCGAGGTGCAGGAACAAAACCTCGTGCACGAAATTCAAATCGCGCCTTGGGAAGCGGTGTTGGGCGCGCAGATTTCCGTGCCGGCATTGGAAGCGCCGGTGAACATCAAGATTCCGCCGGGCACACAGAATGGTCAACGGCTGCGCGTGCGCGGACGCGGTCTGCCGCAGCGCGCCGGAGCGCGCGGTGATTTGCTGGTGGCGGTGCGCGTCGAAGTTCCGGCCACGGTCACGGAGAAGGAACGCGCGTTGTGGGAGCAACTCGCGCGCGAGTCGGGTTTCAAGCCGCGAGAGTGATGGGTCCCCTGCCCTCGCGTCGGCTCAGGCCGGGCTACGGCGTTCACCCCATTGTTTGAACGCCGTGATTCCTTACCGTCGCTTTCATGCGCACTGGCCAACACGTTCGGGACAAGTTTCGCAAACCGTACCCGCAAGAATAAACTGGCCGGTGCATGTCGTGCCGTGAACAATCCTCATTAGCAAAACACCACCTATGAAAACTCATTTCAGCCATCGCCTTTGCCTGACCCTGGCGCTGCTTTCCGTGATGACGCTGCGCAGCGCGGCCGATTTTCTTTCACCACAACTGCCCGCGCGCGTCGCCGTTCCCAAGGCGCTCGCTGCGCCCGCGGCCGGCACCAATGTCTGGACCGTCACCAGCGATGACGACTCCGGCCCCGGCACGTTGCGCCAAGCCATCGCCGATGCCGCGCCCGGCGACACGATTCGCTTCGCGCTGCGTCGCAACAAACATTCCAACTTTCACTCGCCCGAGATCATTTCGCTCAAAAGCACACTCGTGATTGACAAGGACTTGAACATCGTCGGCCCCGGCCCCGCGACGTTGATCGTGGCCCGCAGTTCAAAAAAGAAGACGCCCGCCTTCCGCGTCTTCGATGTGAATGACGGGACCGTCGCCATCAGCGGCCTGACCATCGCGAACGGTCGCGCGCTCAATCCCGATGGCGCGTCCGACAATCTCGGCGGCGGCATCCTGAACTTCGGCGCGCTCACCATCAGCAACTGCGTCCTCATTTTCAATGAAGCGCGCACCGAGAACGGCGGCGTGGGCTACGGCGGCGGCGTCTTCACGGTCGGGTCGCTCACGGTGATTGATTCCACGATCACGCAGAACAAAGTCTCCGGCGCGGGCGGCGGCATCTCCACCTTTCACACGCCGAACTTCCTTCTCGAACGCTCGACCGTCAGCGACAACTTTGCTGCGGTGCAGGCGGGCGGAGTTAATTTCCAGGGCACGATTGGTCAGCTCAGAAACAGCACCATCAGCGGGAATGACACTTCGCCGGACGGCGCGGCCAGCGCGCTGCTGCACATCGCTTTCTCTGGCGAAGTGTCGGGCCTGGATATTTCGGCCTGCACCATTGCTCAAAACAAGGGCGGGACCAACGCCATCGTCTTCGCTGCCCTGCCCGGCAGCCTTGGACTCGTCGCGCGAATGATTGGCACCATCGCCGCGCAGAATGATGCGCAAAATTTCGCCCTCCTCGGCGCTCCGATCTTCCAATCGCTGGGCAACAATCTCGACACCGACGGCACCAGCGGCATTGCGAACGGCGTGAACGGCGATCTCGCCGGCACGCTGGCCGCGCCGCTTGACGCACGCCTCGGACCGCTCGCGAACAATGGCGGCCCCACGCGCACCCATGCCCTGCTCTTCGGCAGTCCCGCCGTGGACGCCGGCGCTTGCACAGACACCACGGGCCTGCCGCTCGCCACCGACCAGCGCGGCGTCGCTCGCCCGCAAGGCGCGGCCTGCGACATCGGCGCGTATGAGAACCAGGCCCCGACCATCACCTGCCCTGCCCTTTCCACGCTCCACTGCGGCGACGAATTGCGCGTGACCGTCCAGGATCCCGATGGTGACGCGCTCTCCCTCGTATGGTCGGTGGACGGCACGGACGTGCAGACGAATTTTATTTCCGCCTCGCACTCATCCAGTTCTCGCACCGTGAAACTTAACGTCTCGCTCGCCGCCGGACCGCGTGTCGTGGGCGTGCGCGTCTCGGATGGCAAGGCTGCGCCGGTCACTTGCGTCATCACGGTCACGGTGCAGGATACGAAAGCTCCCAAGATCAAATCCATCAAGGCCAGCCCCAGTCACCTTTGGCCCGCGAACAACCAGTTCATTCCCGTGACGCTCACGGTGAAAGTGGAGGACTGCTCGCCCACCACCTGCCGCATCATCTCCGTGCGCAGCAGCCAGTCCGTGGGTGCGGAACCGGACTGGATCATCACCGGCGACCTCACCGTGGATCTCCGCGCGGCGCGCAGCGACAAAAAGGATCGCACCTACACCGTCACCGTGGAATGCACCGACTCCGCCGGACTCAAATCCCGTGACACCGTCACGGTCAAAGTTTCCAAAAAACGTCCGGACTCGGATGACGATGACGACGATCATCACGGCCACCACGGCAGTCATTCCGGTAACAGCAGCCACACGGGCACCACGACGGATCACGACCGTGATGATGATGAGGGCGATCCGGCGACGCGCTGAACGGGCCGGTTCCGATCATCAACTAGTTGTCCATGCTGAAGCGGCCTAACAGCCGCGCGGCTTCGCAGCAGACCGAGGCGGGTCAGAAGGGGAAAAGTTCGCCGCAGTTTTTTGCTCGCGCGGGAAGTTGGCGCTTCGCGAACTCGAAAATTTCGGGTGACTTCACACTGCGATCTTCTTGAACGGCTCGCCTTCGTTCAACGTAGGGCGTTCGGGACGGCCCTTGTATTTGTAGATCAAATCCATGTTGCCAAGCCCGAGCAGCCAGAGAATCGTGGCGTGCAGGTCGTGGACATGGAGGCGATCCTTCGTCGCGTGCAGGCCGAGTTCGTCCGTCTCTCCGATGGTCTGCCCGCCTTTCACGCCGCCGCCGGCCATCCACATGGTGAAGCCCGTGGGATTGTGATCGCGGCCATCGCCCTTCTCGCTCATTGGCGTGCGGCCAAATTCGCCGCCCCAGACCACGAGCGTGTCGTCGAGCAGGCCGCGTGATTTCAAATCTTTCAACAGACCGGCCACGGGCTTGTCCATCGAGCGGCACAGTTCGGTGTGGTTCTTCTCAATCTTGTCGTGCGCGTCCCACTTGCTGCCTGCGCCGTGATACAACTGCACGAAACGCACGCCGCGCTCCACGAGTCGGCGCGCGAGCAGACATTGCTTGCCGAACGTGTCCGTCTCCTTCTCGCCGATGCCGTAGAGCGACTTGGTCGCGTCCGTCTCCTTCGCCATCTCCACCACGCCCGGCGCTTCCGCCTGCATCCGAAACGCCAGTTCGTAGCTCGCGATGCGCGCCTCCAATTCGGATTGATCGGGATGGGCGTCTGCGTGGCGGCGGTTGATCTGATTTAGGAAATCCAGCTTCGCGCGCTGCTGTTCCTCGGTCAGCGCCTCGGGCGTGTTCAAATTCGGAATCGGCTCCGCACCGCCCTGGATGCGAATGCCCTGATACACGGCGGGCATGAAACCGGAACCCCAGTTGCGCGGCCCGTTGACGATTTGCGTGGCGTTGTCCTGCATGACCACGAAGGCGGGCAAATCTTCATTCGTCGAGCCGAGGCCGTACGTGACCCACGAGCCAAGCGACGGACGGCCCGCGAGAATCGAGCCGGTGTTCATCTGGCAGACGCCGGAGGAATGGTTGATGCCGTCCTGCCAGCACGAGCGAATGACCGCGAGATCATCCGCGCACTCCGCCGTGTGCGGCAGCCAGTCGGAGACCCAGAGGCCGCTCTGCCCGTGCTGTTTCCACTGGCGCTTCGAGCCGAGCAGCGGCGATTTCGACTCGCCCATCGCGGTGATCACTTTGCCGAAACTGTCGGGCAAACGCTGGCCCGCGAGTTCGTTGAGTTTGGGCTTCGGATCAAACAGATCGAGATGACTCGGGCCGCCTTCCATGAATAGGAAGATGACGGACGTGGCGCGCGGCGCAAAATGTCCGGCCTTCGCCGCGAGCAGGTTCGGCACGCGGGTGGCGGCGGAAAGTTTGTCCGCGCCGAGCAGATAGGACAGCGCCAGCGCGCCGAAGCCCATCCCGCCGCGCGCGAGGAAATCGCGGCGCGTGCGGAGCGGTTCGATGTGGGGGAGTTGTCCAAATGTGTTCATAAGCTTCGCCCGACCAAAATTTCCAAATCCCAAAATCCAAATCCCAAACAAAAACCAAATTTCAAATTCCAAGAGCCAATCCTACCCGCAGGCCCGGCTTTGGAGTTTGGTCCTTGGAATTTATTTGGGATTTGGATTTTGGATTTTGGAATCTTCATCACTCACTCCACATACAAAAATTCATTCGCGTTCAGCAACACCTGGCAGAAATCCGTGAGCGCCGCCGTCTTCCGATCCGTCGTCACGGCGCGGCTGGCCAGCAGCGGCTTGATGTCGTTTTTGTTCGGCGACGAGTCGCGGAAGACGCTGGGCTTGGCCTCGAACTGCCAGTAGCCGCAGGTCGTGCCAGTGATGTTTTCAGCCGTGAGCAGCAGTTGCTCCTGACGCAACGCCGCGCGCGACAGGCGCACATCATCAATCAGCCCGTCCCATAAATGACTCTTGTCCACCGCGCGCCCACCGATGGCGAACGCGGCCGGCGAGCGGTGCCCGCTCACGACGCGGTGCGCGATTTTCGCGACCTGCATCGGCTCGTCGTCGTTCGACAAATCCTTGGCGTAAAAGGTCACGCCACCCTCGGCCGTGTTCGTCAGGTTCACGGTCACGGCGATGAAGTAGGGCTTGTTCAAGTTGATGTGCAGGTCAGAGAAGATCGGCTCATAAAGTTTTTTGCCGTCCGCGTCCGTGCCGGACAGTTGCAACACCAGCGTCTGCGGACGGCGCAAGGACTTGAGGCTCGACACGCCGAGCGCCCAGCCCGGCTCGCTGTTCTTGCCGCCCCAATGCGAGGCGACGGTGCGAACTTCCGAGCCTTCGTAAAGCGAACGCAGCAGCACAAACGCCTCGATGGTGAAGTCTCCCGTTGGGAACGAGTCGTTGTTCTCCACCATCAGCCGCTCTTGCGCAGAACGAGGAGCCATCACGGCGGCCTTGCCATCGCGGTAGGGAATCTTGTCGGCGATAAAACCGGCGGCGGCGGAACTGGCCTTCTCCAGATTCACGCGCTGCTGCTGTTCGTGGATAAATTTTTGCGCGGAGCCAAGTTCAGCGGCGGAAGGCGCGCGGCTGAAGGCGAGTTGGTAAGCCGTGGTGATCAATTCACCGTCATTCTTCGCGCCACTTTTTTGCAAGCGCCCCGCCATCGCCTGCGCGCGCTGGAGCATGTACTGGCTGTTGATAAGCATCAGCGACTGCACGGGCGTCGTGGTCGTGTCGCGCTGTGACGTGCTGGTGAAATGCTGCGGGGCGTCGAACACGTCGAGCAAAGGGTCGCGATTGTTGCGGAGGACTTTGGTGTAAATGCTGCGGCGCGCTTTGAAGGCGTCGGTCGCCGGCCCGCCGGCGTCGGATTGCAGCTCGCCGGTGACGGCGAGAATGGAGTCGCGGATTTGCTCGGCGTCGAGTCGTCGCATGGGGCCGTGCCAGAGTAGGCGGTTTTCTGGGTCGAGTTTTGGAGCGCCGGCTTCCAGCACGGCGCGTTGGGCGGCATCATCCGTTCGCGCCGTGCTGGAAGCCGGCGCTCCACTGCTCTGCCGGTACGTCGCGCTCGTCAAAATCATCCGGTGCAACTTCTTAAACGACCAGCCTTCCGCCACGAAGCGCCGCGCCATCCAGTCGAGCAGCTCAGGATGGCTCGGCAGTTCGCCCAGCTTGCCGAAGTCGCTCGCTGTGCGCGACAGGCCGTGGCCGAAATGATACTGCCACACGCGGTTCACGATCACGCGCGTGGTCAGCGGATTCTCCGGCTCCGTCAGCCAGTGCGCCAGCGCGCTGCGCCGTCCCGTGCTGTTCGTCAGACCCGGCACGGGCAGAATCGTCATCGGCTTTTCATCCAGCAGCGTGAGCAGCCCCGGCTCGACGGGCGTGGGCGCTTTCTTCGGGATGACGACCGGCGGCGCGCTCGCGCCCACATCCGTCACGAGCAACGCCTGCGGCAGCGGCGCGGGCTTGAACTCATCGAACGACGCCAACTTCTTCAACAGCGCGACGTGCTTCTCCTTGTCCGCGCCGGTGACTTTCATCCGGTAGTGCTCATACGTCACCTGGCGGTAGGCGAGTTCGGCAATCTGATGTTCCAGCGGCGTGCGCTGCGCGACGGGTTTCTCGATCAAGGCCAGCGTTTCTTCGGGAAACTTCGGGAGGATGAGTTCGTCCGCCTTCTTGCGGTGCGGAACTTCGAGCGTGGCAATTTCCGCGCGCACCTCCTTGGTCATCTCATCCCACTTCGCCATCTTCTGCCGGTGAGCCGCGCGTTCGGCCTCGGTCGCCACATCAATGTCCTCACGCGGCAGGAACGGCGCGAAGTAGGCCTGCAAGCGGTAGTAATCCTTCTGAAGGATGGGATCGAACTTGTGGTCGTGACAGCGCGCGCACTGCATCCCGAGGCCGAGAAAAACATCGCTCGTCGTGTCGGTGAGGTCGTTCAGGATGGTGTTCCACTGCCCGACCACGTCGCGGTTGTTGTATTCGTAAATCCAGTGGCGCAGGAAGCCGGTGGCGATCATCCGCTCCGGCGTGCGCGGCAACATTTCATCGCCGGCGATCTGCTCGCGCACAAATTCGTCGTAAGGCTTGTCGCTGTTGAAGGCATTGATCACGTAGTCGCGATAACGCCACGCGGTCGGGCGGAAGTCGTCGATGCGATAGCCGTCCGAATCGGCGTAGCGCACGAGGTCGAGCCAATGCCGTGCCCAACGCTCGCCGTAGCGCGGGCTGGCGAGGAGTTGATCGACCAGCTTCTCGTAGGCGTCGGGCGATTTGTCGGCGACGAATGAATCCATTTCCGAAGGCGTGGGCGGCAGGCCGGTGAGATCGAAATAAGCGCGACGAGCCAGCACAATGCGTGAGGCTTCGCTGGACGGCTTCAACCCGCTCTGCTGCAACTTCTGGAAAATGAAACGGTCGAGATCATTCCGCGCCCAGCCTTGGTCTGCGACTTTGGGCGGCGCGGGTTTGGCGAGCGGCTGGAAGGCCCACCACTTTCGATCTTCGTCAGTGATTTTGCCACGCACCTTCCGGGGCTTGCCTGTTTGCCCGGGCCAGGCCGCGCCGTCCTTCACCCATTGTTCGAGCGCCGCGATTTGCTGCGCCGAAAGTTTTTTATCTTTCGGCGGCATCTGCAAATCGGCGTCGGTGTAGCGGATGGCTTTGATGAGCAGGCTTTTCTCCACGTCGCCCGGCACAATCGCCGGGCCGGTGTCGCCGCCCGTGAGCAAACCATCCAGCGAGTCCAGCACGAGGCCGCCCTTGATCTTGTCCCCGGAATGGCTGTGGCACTTGAAACAATTCTCTTGCAGCACCGGCTGGATTTGCTTCGTGAAAAAATCCTCCGCCGGACTGGCGGCGAACAACGATGCGGCCGTGAAGGAGAGCGCCAGGCAGGCACGCCTCACGATTTTTGAATTGCGACCGGTGAACACGAGCACAGCTTAGCCGGTCACGTCGCACCGCGACAAGCGGTAGTAACGTGTAACGGCACGGAGCGCGGACCGCCGAGTCGCGTGATTCTGAACCACACCTGTTCAACCACAGAAAACACCGAAGACCCGGAAAGAACGGCCGCGGTCTGGGCGTCGTGCTTCGCTGCTGGGTTTTCCGTGTCCTCCGTGATTCACATCTCAGGGACTCGCGGACTCAGCGGTCCGCGCTCCGAAAAACATTTGAAAGCAGACACCACCCGCCGCGTCTGCTTCACTTGAGCTCGTTCCCAATGCTTGTGAAACACACTGTTGCGCGCCGTGCCGAAGCCGGATTTGTACTGTGGTTAGCCTGGTTGGCGCTGCTGCTGATCGCGTTCACGCCTGAACTGGCTCAAGCCGCTGCGCCGACCATCGACTTCAACCGCGATATCCGGCCCATCTTCTCCGACCACTGCTACGCCTGCCACGGGCCTGACCAGAACAAGCGCAAGGCCGGGCTGCGTTTCGATCTGAAGGAAGGCGCGTTCAAGGAACTCGACTCCGGCGGCTTTGCCATCGTGCCGGGCCAGCCGAAATCGAGCGCGCTGCTGAAAGTGATTTCACTGCCGCCCGACGATGACGACCACATGCCGCCGGCGAAAAGCAAACAACTCAGCGCGGCCCAGATGGATTTGTTGCGCCGTTGGATCGAGCAGGGCGCGAAGTGGGCGGAGCATTGGGCGTATGTCGCGCCGGTCAGGCCGGGGATGCCGGGCGGCGGGAAAAAAGTAATCAGTAAGACAGTCATCAGTGAGGGCGGAGGGCGACGCGCGAATTCACTGAACACTGATTTACTGATTACTGATTACTCTGGCCCCGGCCGCAACCCGATTGACGCCTTCATCTTTGCGAAACTGAAGGAGCACAAACTCAAGCCGAATAAGGAAGCGGATCGACCGACGCTCATTCGCCGCGCCACTCTCGATCTCACGGGACTCCCACCCACCGTCGCCGAAGTCGATGCGTTTCTCGCGGACCGGAACCCGGACGCGTACGAGCAGGTGGTGGATCGTCTGCTCGCGTCGCCGCATTTCGGCGAGCGCATGGCGCAGACGTGGCTCGATCAGGCGCGTTACGCCGACAGCAGCGGCTATCACTTCGACGGCTTCCGCCAGATGTACCACTGGCGCGACTGGGTGATCCAGGCGTTCAACGACAACAAGCCATTTGATCAATTCACCATCGAGCAACTCGCGGGCGACCTGTTGCCGAACGCGACCATCGAGCAGAAAATTGCCACGGGCTTTCATCGCAACGTGATGACGACGGATGAAGGCGGCGTGGACCCGGAGGAGTACCTCACCAAGTATCAGGTGGACCGCGTGAGCACCACCGCACAGGTCTGGCTCGGCAGCACGCTGGGCTGCGCGGAGTGCCACGACCACAAGTACGATCCGATGACGCAAAAGGAGTTCTACCAGTTCTACGCCTTCTTCAACGGCATCCCGGAGAAGGGTCTCGACGGGACGCGCGTGAAAAATTTCGGGCCGGTGCTGCGCCTGCCGACCACCGAGCAAGGCTCGAAGCTGCTCACCTACGATGAGTCAATCCCGGCGGCGGAGAAGGCGCGGACGGAGCGCGAAGCGGAGCTGCCGAAGGCACAGGAGAAGTGGGAAGCGGCACTGGGTGAGGCGAAGCCACCGGAGATCGCGGGACTGGTAAAAGAGTTTTCGTTTGATGAGGGCACGGGCGCGACCACGAACCGGAGCGCGGCTCTCCTGAGCCGCAGCGGCCACGATGCCACCAACGCGCCCGAAACCTCGAACGCGTCCTTCACCAACGTGAGTGCTGCGGCTCTGGAGAGCCGCGCTCCGGGGAAACTCGGGCGCGCTTTGCAACTCACCGGCAAAACGAATGAGTTCGTGGAGGCCGGGCAGGTCGTGGAGTTCGAGTTCACCAACTCCTTCAGCTACGGCGCGTGGATTAAACTCCACGGCGCGACCGGCACCGTGCTGAGCAAGATGGAGGAAGGGCCGGGCTATCGTGGCTTCGATCTCCTCATTTCCAAGGGCAAGATCGAGGTGCATCTCGCGCACAAATTCCCCGACAACGCGATCAAGGTGACGAGCAAGGAAGCATTGCCCACCAACACCTGGACGCATGTGCTGGCGACGTACGACGGTTCGAAGAAGGCGTCGGGGGTGAAGCTTTTCGTGGACGGCCGCGCGGTCGAACGGGACATGCCGACCGACAAGCTCTCGGCGAGCATCGCCAGCAAGGCACCGCTGCTCATCGGCGCGCGGTTGAAGGCGTTCCCATTTGATGGACTGATTGATGATGTCCGCTTCTACAGCCGGGCCTTGAAGACCAACGAGGTCGCCGAGTTGTTCGCGCATCCGAATCTGCTGATTGCCAAGACCGCCGCCGACCAGCGCACCAAGGAACAGCGCGACGAGTTGAAGAAATTCTTCCGCGAGCACCGCGCCACGGACTTTCTCACCGCGCGTGAACGGCTCGCGACCTTGCAGAAGGAGAAGAAGGAATTCGTCGCGAAAATTCCCGACACGATGGTGATGGAAGAGATGGCGAAGCCGCGCGACACGTTCCTGCTCGTGCGCGGCAATTATCTGAACAAGGGCGACAAGGTTGCGCCCGGCACGCCGTCGTTCCTCCCTGCCCTGCCCTCCGGCCAGCCGACGAACCGCCTCGCCCTCGCGCGCTGGCTGGTGGCCACGAACAATCCGCTGACCGCGCGTGTCACCGTGAACCGTCTCTGGTCGATGTTCTTCGGCACGGGCCTGGTCAAGACGAGCAACGACTTTGGCTCGCAGGGCGACCGTCCGAGCCACCCGGAGTTGCTCGACTGGCTGGCGTGCGAGTTCAGCGTGCCCCCGGCGTCCCGCCGGGTGGAGACGACCGACAAGGCAGGCGCTGCTCGTTCGCAGAACGCCCCGACCCGGCGGGACGCCGGGGGCACACCCTGGGACACCAAGCATCTCGTCCGCCTCATCGTCACCAGCGCGGCCTATCGCCAGTCCGCCGTCGTCAGCAAAGAAAAATTGGAACGCGATCCTTACAACCGCCTGCTCTCGCGCGGGCCGCGAATGCGGTTGGATGCCGAGTTCATTCGCGACAATGCGCTAGCCGTGAGCGGACTGTTGAATGCGAAAATTGGCGGGCCAAGCATCAAGCCCTACCAGCCGGCGGGGCTCTGGGACGGCACCGACCAGAAGTATGAGCAAAGCAAGGCGGACGATCTGTACCGGCGCGGACTCTACGTCTTCTGGAAACGCGCGGCGCACTACCCGAGCTTCCAAACCTTCGACGCGCCGAGCCGCGAGATTTGCACTCTCCAACGCCAGCGCACGAGCACGCCGCTGCAATCGCTCGTGGTGATGAATGACCCGGTGTATGTCGAGGCCGCGCGCGCTCTCGCCGCTCGCGTCCTGCACGAAGGTGGCGACAAGCTGCGAGATCAATTGACCCTGGCCTTCCGCCTCGCGCTCGCCCGCCCGCCTCGCACGGAGGAAATCAAAGTCCTGGAGAAAACTTTCTCCGAGCAGCGCACCCGCTTCGCCGCTGACACGAACGCCGCCGTGGCGCTGTTAAGCATCGGCGAGTCGCCGCGTCCGAAAGACCTGAACGCAGTTGACCACGCCGCCATGACCGGCGTGGCGAACGTGCTTTTGAACTTAAACGAGACGATGACGAAGTGACGCCAGATGGAAGCCCGATTGCCAACTCTGTTCAGAAGC
>JBBQYK010000075.1:0-15632 GCA_038208765.1 Verrucomicrobiota bacterium | reverse complement strand
AGCGAAAGTTTTTGCACCAGCGTGAACGCCACCAACGGCGCGAGCACGCCGCGCACGCCGGTGAAAAACGTGTGGACGCTCATGTAGTCCGCCACGCGGCCGGGCGGGGCGAACTTCGTCACCCAGAGCGACCACGCCACGTCGCCGCCTGCGTTCGAGATGCCGAAGATGATCGCGCCGATGACGAGTCCCCAAAAGCTGTTGCTGACGAAGAAGGTGAGGATGCCGATGGCGAAGCCCGCATTCAGCGTCACGCGCAACGTGAAGAAATTCATGCGGTCGAAGAGATGGCCCCACACCGGACTGAGGATGAGGCGCGCGACGTTTGGGATGACGCCGGTGAGCAACGCAATCATGCCCACCGTCAGGTTCAGGCCGTAGCGCGGCGAGGCGAGATATTCGACGCGCAGCGGAAGCATCATCAAGTTCGCGAAGCCCATGAACATCCAGCAGATCAAGGTGCGGCGAAAAAGTTGATCCTCGCGCACGAAGCGCAACGCGCGGAATGGATGCGCCCCGCCGTCATCGTGAATCGGATGCGAGGGCACGCGCGAGAGGCAGAATCCGCCGAACGCCAGCGCCAGCGCGAAGAACAGGAGCAGCGCCTGAAAATACTCGAAGTATTGCGAAAGCGCCCAACCCGCCGCGTAACTGAAGCCCACGGCGGAGGCGATGCGGATCATCACCGTGCGAGAGAAAAGACGGCCGCGCTGCTTCTCAGGATAGTTTTCCTGATAGAGGTGCGTGAACAGCGGAATGGCGGAAGCCGCCGAAGCCATCGCGAGCATCGACGCGAGCGCGAAGACGGGCAGAGATTGGAAAACTGCCGAGCACACAAACGCCGCCGCGCCCGCGAAGAACAGCCACGCCGCCGCGCGCGCCGGCTGGAGTCCGCGCCGCGTGACGAAGGCGACGACGAGCGGCGTGAACAGGAGGCCGAGGCTGCTGCCGCAGGCCACGGCGGATTTCCAGAGCGCGCCCGAGTGATACGCACGCACCGCGATGAGCAGGAGGAAGGTTGTCCCCGCGCTTTCGATGACGCCGGACGTGAGCGCGCGCCAGCGCTCGTAACGATAGGTGATGGTGGTGCGGTCAGCTCCAGACACGCGCGGAGATTACGAAGGTGTGCGGTGATGGGAATGGAAAAACCGGAAGAGCGGGGAACTTTGAACATGGAACCTTGAACTCAGAACTTTGAAAGCTAGGCGACGTTCGATGCCGCCCGTTCAAAGCTCAGAGTTCAAGGTGCAAAGTTTTCTCCACCGCTCACCACATCGGCAGATACACCGTGAACTTCGTCCCCTGCCCCACTTTCGTGCGCACGTGGATCGCGCCTTCCGCGCGGCCGACGAGAAGACGGACAATCGAGAGGCCGCGCCCGTGCCCGGCCTGGTGGGTGGTGAAGGCCTGGGCAAAAAGTTTCTTCATGTTCTCCGGCGCGATGCCGGGGCCGGTGTCCTCGACCGTGAGCGCGAGCAAGGGCGAGGTGTTGCAGAAGCCTTCGCGGTTGATGAACCGTTCTTCCGGCCCGTCGGTGAAGGTATCGAGGTTGAGCGACTCGGGAATGACGGCGTTGTGCAACTGCACGCGGTTGTTGCCGTCGGCGGCCTGAAGCGCGTTGGACATGAGGTTGCGGAGAATCTGAAGCAGATCGGTGCCGTTGATCCGCACCATCACGTCGTCGCTGATGGGCGCGATGGCCAGCTCGTTGTTCTTCAGCGCGGGATGCACGCGCATGTGATCGCCCAGATCGGACAAGGTGCGGGTGGCGGCGGCGCGCGCGGGGCCGTCGTTTTCTCCGCGCAGGAAGCCGAGGTAGCGGCGCGAAATGTCGATGCAGTTCGTGGCCTGCTTGGTGATGCCGCGCAGGCGGTCTTTCACGTTTTCCAGATCCGTGCCTTCGAGCGCGGCCTTGTCGCCGATGCGCTGGTTGATGAGCATGAGAAAGCCCGACATGATGGTGAGCGGCGTGTTGATGTCGTGAATGATGTTGCCGTAAATCTCCGTGCGATCCCGCGTGTAAGCCTCGGCGAGCCGCTGATTGTCCAGTTCCTTGGCGAGATCCTTGAGCATCTCGGAGTTGGCCTTGACCTCAAAGGAAAGGCTGCGGCGGTCCATCGCATTGGCCACGGCGCGCTTGATGGCCGTCATTTCGAACGGCTTGTTCAGGTAATCGCACGCGCCCAAGCGCAGCGCCTGGCGGATGGTGTCAATCGTCTCGTAGGCCGTGAGCATGATGACCTCGATGTGCGGATCAACAGCCTTCAAACCCTGGAGCACGTCGATGCCGGACATGTTCTCCATGCGGATGTCGAGAATGGCGGCGTCGATCTTGTGCTTCTGCGCCAGCTCGATGGCGAGCGGGCCGTTGTCGGCGAGCAGCAGCTCGTAGTCTTTATTGAAGATCAGTTTAAGCGACTGGCGCAGGCCCAGTTCGTCATCCACGATGAGCAGCGTGGGACGGCTCGTTGCCTTGACGGCGTTGGGGGAAGGCTCCGCGGGGCGGGCCGGGGCAGCAACGGGTGATGCGGCTGGCATATATTTTTCTTCGTTCGGGATTTTTCGATTCAACCCACAACCCTGCGTGATTGCAAGACCGCAAGACGGGACTCAATGAACTCATCGTCCGTGTCCACTTCGCGCGAACTGCGGCTGTTCAAGCTGGCCTCGACCGACAGGGCATTGAACGCGCCCCGCACGTTGTGGCCCTTGAGCTGAGTGATGCCGGCGGGGTTGTAATAGACCGCCGAGGGATTGTCCGCCGTGGCCACGAAGGCGTCGCCGCGCGCCGTCGCGAAGGCGTCCTGATCAAAAACCCGAAAGCCGAGCGCAAAACTGCCGGCCGGCCAAGCCAGCCCGACTCCCAGAATCGCAATCGCCATTCGAAGCATGATTATTCTTTTCGGCTAAATCTGGGACGCGCTGAAGGACCATTCTCTCACTTGCGAGAGCGGTGCCTTCGGGACACGCGGCACCCGCCGCTTTTCCCACTTCAGGAAACTAGGCATTGTGCCGAAGGAGTTTATCCATTAACTGATTTTCACCGTGAAGCGGCTGCAACAAATCGTGGGCTTGATACTTCTGGTGCTGTGGGCGCCTCTCACCTCGCATTGCACCTGGGAGAACATCTCCGATCTCGCCCTGTTCAAATGCGCCGACGACACCGCGCAGTCCTCCGAACAGAAGTCCGATTGCGCCGATGACGGCTGCGCGCAACTGGAGACGGCCTCCTATCGCTCCTCCGACACGCAGCCGGACGTCGCGCCGCCCGCTTTCCTCGTCCTCTTTCAACTGCTCACGCTGACCGTGCCGGCGCGCGAAGCCTGTGTTGCTGCCGTCACATCGCCGCTGGAGATTTTCACCAGTTGGCAGTTCACCTTCCGCACCGCGCTCCCGCCCCGCGCCCCTTCGTTCGTTTCCTAAGCTCTCCTCGCGCTGAGGATTTCCATCGTTCCCGGACGCTTTGCGCCCGTGATGTTTCCCAACTCCGTGTCTGGTCCCCGTCTGCTTATGAAACTAAAATTTTGCCTGTGTCTGATGATGAGTGTCGGCGTGCTGACGAGTTCAGCCGCGCAGACCAACGCGCCGAACGTCGTGTCCATGGACGCGCTGGTCGCCGGGGCGCTGGAGAAAAATCCGGAGCTGAAATTTTACGAGGCGGAAATCGCCACCGCTCGCGCCAGCGCGAAAAGTGCCGGACGGCTGGCCTCTCCCGAACTCGACGCCACCCTCGGCCACCAGCGCGCCAAGGACCGCGCGAACCGCTTCGTCGGTGAAGGCGCGGCGTGGAGTGTGGGGTTGAAGCAGCCCTTCGAGTGGCCGGGCCGGCTCGGGTTGCGCAAGGCCGTCGCGAACCGCGACATCGAACTCGCGCAGCTTGGTTACGAGCGCTTCAAGATCGCGCTCGCAGGCCGCGTGCGGACGTTGGGCTACGGATTGTTCGCCGCGCAGGAAAAAGCGGCGACCGCCATGGAAGTGGCCGAGCGGTTCAAAGCCTTGCGTGAAGTGCTCGTGCAACGCGACCCGGCGGGACTCACGCCGCTGCTCGAAACACGCGTCATCGAGGCGACCGAATTGAACGCGCAACGCAAGGCCAGCGAGGCGTTGCTTGCCACGCAGTCAGCGTTGCTCGAGTTGAACCAGCTTCGCGGTGTCGCACCCGACACGCGCCTCTCCGTGAGCCAGACGCAACTCGCGTTTCGTCCGCCGGAAGACCGGAACGCGCTCCTGGCTCTGGCTCGCACGAACAACTTCGAGTTGCGCGTGCGGGCGGCGGAACTGGCGCAACAGGGCTTTCGCGTGGACCTCGCGAAGAACGAGCGTTACCCGACGATCAGCGTCGGCCCGTCCATCTCCGAAGAGCGTGCGGGTGATCGCGAGCGCGTCATCGGCCTGGGCGTCTCGGTGCCGCTGCCGTTGTGGAACCGGAACAAGGGCAACATCGAAGCTGCCGTGGCGCGCCAGATGCAGGCCGAAGTTTCGCTCAATGTAACAGAGCGCGAGCTTCAGCGTCAGGTGGTCGAGGCCGCGCTTACTTACGAAACAAAATTGCGCGAGATGGCCCGGTGGCGGCCCGACGCCGTGCAGCATTTCAAGGAAGCCGCCGAACTGGCGGACCGTCATTATCGCCTCGGCGCGGTGCCGATCACGACCTACGTGGAATTGCAGAAGCAGTATCTCGAAGCCGTCGAGGGACTGCTCGACACGAAACGCGAGGCGCTCGAATCCGCCGCGCGACTGGAACTGCTCACCGGCCTGCCGCTGCCGCTGGTCAAGACGAGCACCACAGAGGACAAACCGTGAAGCCGCTCCGTCTATTGAAATTCATTCCCCCGTTGCTCGCAGCGGGCGCACTCGTCATCGGCTGCGGCCACAAGGAAGGCGACGGCCACGACCACGGCAAGGAAGAGACGCACGGCCAGGACGACGGTCACGGTCACGGCGCGGAATCCCCCTCGGGCGCTTCGTTCAAGGCGGGCAAGGGCGTGATCGTGACTGAGGAGTCGAAAAAACTGATCGGCATCGAAGTCGCGGACGTGGGCGAACGCAAGCTGCCGAACCAGATTCGTTTCACCGTGCAGGTCTTCGGCGAGAAGCATCATCCACGGTTGAATGTCGAGGACCACACCGACTGCGACGTGCATGGCTCGGCTTTTCTGTCCACCAACATGGCCGCGAGCGTGAAGGCCGGGCAGCCGGTGCAAATCCTCAAGGACACCAACACTCCCCTCGGTGGAGTCGTCCTCGCCGTGCAGAAGGCGCTCGCGCTCGGCGAATCCGAAGTCGTCATCGGCATCTCGAACGCGACGACGGCGCTCAAGGCCGGCGAGTTCGTGCCCGCCCGCATCAGCCTGCCGCGCGAGGAAGCGGTGGCGGCGGTTCCCAAGTCGGCCCTGTTACGCACGTCGGAAGGCTCCTTCGTTTATGCAGTCAACGGCGACGCCTACTTCCGCACCGCAGTCAAAGTCGGTACGGAAGCCGATGGATGGATCGAGATTACCGATGGCCTGCTGGCGGGTGATCAAGTCGTGACCAAGCCAGTCGAAACCCTCTGGCTCATTGAACTCCGCGCGACCAAGGGCGGCGGGCACTCGCATTGAAGTTTCTATTGAGCACTGAGGAAGTTATGGCGCAACAACCTGAAGCAACGAAGCACAAGCACGACGACCAAGTTCGCGCTGAGTCTCCGTCGTGCCACGGCGAGGAGTGCAGCGTCACCGCCCAGCCTCAGCAGACGATCTCACTGAACGCGCAGGCCGTCGCAGAACAAGTCACCACCTTGCGCGTCGAGGGCATGGACTGCGCGGATGAAGTCGCGGCTTTGGAGCGGGCGCTCAAGCCGGTGGCGGGCCTTCGTGATTTCAAAGTCAACTTGATGGCGGGCAAAGTCACCTTCGCGCACGAGAAGAAACTTTCGACTGGCGATTTGATTCGCGCCGTGGGCCAGGCGGGATTGAAGGCGCGCGCCATTGTGGAAGGAGAGGAACAGGAAACTTCCGCCAGCGCGCAGCGGGCGCGGCTCATCGCGGTCCTCGTCTCAGGAATTCTCACCGGCGTTGGAATGCTCATGCAGTGGCAGAAGATCGCCGAGCCGTACGGGCGAATCGTGGCGTTCGTCATCGCGATCATTGCTGGCGGGTGGTTCATCGCACCGAAGGCGTGGCGCGCGGTTCGTCAGCTTTCTCTCGATATGAACGTGCTGATGACGGTCGCGGTCATGGGCGCGGCGATCATTGGCGAGTGGTCGGAGGGCGCGGCCGTGGTTTTTCTCTTTGCCCTTTCTGAGTTGCTGGAAGCGTTCAGCCTGAATCGCGCGCGCCGCGCCATCCAATCGTTGCTCAAGCTCGCGCCCGAAACCGCGCTGGTGAAACGCGGCAGCGAAGTGAAAGAGGTTCCCGTCGCTGAAGTGAACGTCGGCGAAGTGGTCGCCATCCGTTCCGGCGCGAAAGTGCCGCTCGATGGCGAAGTGGTTTCCGGTGAGTCCGCCATCAACCAAGCGCCCATCACTGGCGAATCCATGCCCGTCGAGAAGAAAGCGGGCGACCAGGTATTTGCGGGAACAATCAACACCGAGGGTTCGTTGGAAGTGCGCGTCACAAAACCGCACACGGAAACGACGCTCTCAAAAATCATTCACCTCGTCGAAGAGGCGCAGTCCGAGAAAGCGCCATCGCAACGATTCGTGGACCGGTTCGCCAAGATTTACACGCCCGCCGTTTTCGTCGTCGCGCTGTTCGTTCTGCTCCTTCCGCCACTCGCGTTCGGCGGCGACTGGAACACCTGGGTTTATCGCTCGCTCGTGTTGCTCGTGATTGCGTGCCCCTGCGCGCTCGTCATTTCCACGCCGGTTTCCATCGTGTCCGGCTTGACCGCGATGGCGCGACGCGGGGTGCTTATCAAAGGCGGAACGCATCTGGAATCGATCGGCAAGCTCCGCGCACTGGCCGTGGACAAGACCGGCACCATCACTGAGGGCAAACCGAAAGTAACCAAGGTCACGCCCTGTAACGGCTGGAGTGAGGAAGACGCCGTGCGCATCGCGGCGGCGATTGATGCCAATTCCGATCACCCACTGGCGCAGGCGGTCGTCAATTACGCGAAGGAGAAGAACATTGCGTTCGGCGGCAGCGAGCAGCACCAATCGAAAACCGGACGCGGAGCGGAAGCGCGCATCGACGGCCGCTGGTATTTTGTGGGCAATCACCGCTTCGCCCACGAACTCGGCGTCTGTTCGCCGGAACTGGAAAAGCTGTTGAGCGAGATCGAAGCCCAGGCGCAGTCCGTTGTCGTCGTCGGTCACAAGCCGCACGATGGAGAGAAAGGCGACGTGCTCGGCGTGATTTCCGTCTCCGACACCGTGCGTCCGAATGCGAAGGACGCCATTGCCGCCTTGCACAAGGCGGGCGTCGAGAAGGTCGTGATGTTGAGCGGCGACAATCAGCGCACCGTCGATGCGATTTCAAAACAAGTGGGCATTGATGAAGCCATCGGTGGCCTGCTGCCCGATGACAAAATCAATCGCGTCAAGGAACTGGTCGCGAAATACAAATACGTGGGGATGATCGGCGACGGCGTGAACGACGCGCCTGCCCTGGCGGTGGCGACGGTCGGCATCGCGATGGGCACCACCGGCACCGACACCGCCATTGAGACTGCCGACATCGCGCTCATGAAAGATGACTTGAGCAGTGTCGCCGACGCCGTCGAACTGGGCCGCCGCACCATGCGCGTGATTCAAACGAACATCGCGTTTGCCCTCCTCGTGAAAGCGGTCTTTCTCGTGCTCGCGCTGCTGGGCCACACCAGTCTGTGGCTCGCCATCCTCGCTGACACCGGTGCCACGCTGGTCGTCATCGCCAACGCACTGCGGCTGTTGAAATCACCCAAAGCGACAGCGCCATGAACTCAGCCCTGTTGAATCTATGTTGAACCGTCTCCTTGAATTTTCCGTCCGCCAGCGCGTGTTCGTGCTGCTGGCGACGCTCGTGATGGTTGGCATCGGGGTGCGCTCGGCGCTGCGGCTGCCGATTGACGCCGTGCCGGACATCACCAACGTCCAAGTCCAAATCAACACCGCCATCCGGGCGCTCGCGCCGGAGGAAATTGAGAAGCTCGTCACCTTCCCCATCGAGAACGAGATGTCCGGCGTGCCCGGACTGACGGAACTGCGCTCGCTCTCCAAGTTTGGCTTGTCACAGGTCACGCTCGTCTTCGAGGAAGGCACGGACTTGTATCGCTCGCGCCAGTTGGTCAGTGAGCGGCTGCAAACCGTAATGGACGCGCTCCCGCCCGGACTCACGCCCAAGCTCGCGCCCATCAGCACCGGACTCGGCGAGATTTATTACTACGTGGTCGAATACGCGCCCAACGCCACGAACAAGCCGCCGACCCGCGAGGCGCAGTTGATGGAGTTGAAGCTCCTGCATGATTACGTGGTGAAGCCGCGCCTGCGCTCGACGCCCGGCGTGGCGGAGGTCAACGCGCAGGGCGGCTACGAGAAGCAAATCGTCATTCAGCCCAATCCTGAAAAGCTCAAGAGCGTCGGCATGTCGTTCAGTGAAGTCGCCGAGGCGATTGGCGAGAACGTCGAGAACGCGGGCGGCGGATTGATTCAACTCGGCGGCGAGCAACTCGCCGTGCGGACGGCGGGCCGGGTGCAGACGGTCGAAGACATTGAACAGCTTCCACTCAAGTTCGGTTCGCGGGCCACGGCGCTGCGGGTGCGGGACGTGGCCGAGGTGGGCATCGGCAAGGCCGTCCGCACCGGCGCGGCCACTTACAACGGCGAGGAATGTGTGCTGGGCGTGTCGCTGATGCTGGCCGGTGAGAACAGCCGTCTCGTCGCGAAGGCCGTGGACGTGAAGCTCAAGGAGATTCAGACCAAGCTCCCGGCGGGCGTGCAAATCATCCCGGTGTATGACCGCACGGTGCTGGTTGACCGCACGATTCGCACGGTGGAAACGAGCTTGTTCGAGGGCGCGATTCTGGTCGTGGTCGTGCTGCTCATCATGCTCGGCAACTGGCGGGCGGCGCTCATCGTCGCACTGGCCATTCCGCTCTCGCTGCTCATGGCGATGACCGGCATGGTGCAGGGCCACGTCTCCGGCAACCTGATGAGCCTCGGTGCGATTGACTTCGGACTCATCATTGATGGCGCGGTCGTGATGGTGGAAAACATCATCCGCCATCTCGCCGAGAAGCAGCACAAGCTCAAGCGCCGTCTCACCGCGACCGAACGTTCCCACGAAGTTCTCATCGCCGCGAAGGAAGTCGCCACCCCGATGTTCTTCGGCGTCATCATCATCACGGTGGTTTATTTCCCGATTCTCGCGCTGACCGGCATCGAGGGGAAGATGTTCAAGCCGATGGCCCTGACGGTCATCTTCGCACTGGTCGGGGCGCTGGCGCTGGCGCTCACGCTCATGCCCGCGCTCTGCTCGTATCTGCTCGGCGGCAACATCAGCGAAAAGGATTCCTTCCTTGTGAAGCTGGCGAAGAAAGCCTACGCGCCCCTGCTCAACTTCTCGTTCCGGGCGCGCTGGCCCGTGACCGGCGCGGCGTTCGCGCTGCTGGCGCTCGCCGTCCTCGTCTTCACCCGGCTGGGCGCGGAGTTCGTGCCGCAACTCGACGAAGGTTCGTTTGCCACGCACATGATTCGCACCACGAGCATTGGCCTGGACGCCAGCATCGAGATGCAGAAGCGCGGCGAGAAGCTGCTCGTCGAGAAGTTCCCCGAAGTCATGTATACGTTCAGCCGCATCGGCACGGCGGAGGTCGCCACTGACCCGATGGGCGTGAACGTGGCCGACACCTACATCATGCTCAAGCCGCCCGGCGAGTGGCGCAAAGTGCATGGGAAGAGCATCGACAAGGAGGCGCTCGCCGGTTTGATGACCGAGGAATTGGGCAAGGCTGTTCCCGGCGAAGGCCACTTGTTCAGCCAGCCCATTGAGATGCGCTTCAATGAAATCCTCGAAGGCACCCGCGCCGACATCGCGGTGAAGGTCTTCGGCGAGGACTTCGCGGTGATTGAGAAAATCGCCAGCGAGGCGCGGGAGATTCTGGAAAAGATTCCCGGCGCGGCGGACGTGGAGTTTGATGCGCTCGGCAAATCGCCCCTGCTCGAAATCGTTCCCAAGCGCGAAGCCATGAGCAAATACAACCTGCACGCCGCCGAGTTGAACCGCGTCGTCGGCACGGCGCTGGCCGGACAGGAAGTGGGCAAGCTCATCGAAGGCAACCGCCGCTTCGACATCGTGGTGCGTCTCAACGAGGAACTGCGCGAGAAGATTGACGACCTCAAGCGCCTGCCCGTTCGCGTGGACGATGGCGGGTTGCTCACGCTCGGCCAGGTCGCGGACTTCAAAGTGGTGGAGCAGGTCGCCGCCATTTCACGCGAATACAGCCAGCGCCGCGCCGCCATTATGATTAACCTGCGCGGGCGCGACGTGGAGAGCTTTGTCCTCGAAGCGCAGGCGAAGGTCGCCTCGCAAATCAAACTGCCGGACGGCTACTCCATCGAGTTCGGCGGTCAGTTCAAGAACCTGCAAGAAGCTCGCAAACGCCTGATGGTCGTCGTTCCCGTCGCGCTCGCCCTCATCTTCATTCTGGTGTTCATGGCGCTGGGCAGCCTGCGGCAGACCTTGCTGGTCTATACGGGCATCCCGCTCGCCGTCACGGGCGGCATCTTCGCGCTGTGGTTGCGCGGACTGCCGTTCAGCATCTCGGCGGGCGTGGGTTTCATCGCGCTCTCCGGCGTGGCCGTGTTGAACGGGTTGATGATGATTTCCTATTTCAACCTCCTGCGCGAACAGGGCCACGCGCACAGCCTGACCGACTGCGTGCGCGAAGGCGCAATGACGCGCTTGCGTCCCGTGTTGATGACCGCGCTCGTGGCCTCGCTCGGTTTCGTGCCAATGGCCATTGCGTCCGGCGCGGGCGGCGAAGTGCAGCGCCCTCTGGCGACCGTCGTCATCGGCGGCATCCTGAGTTCCACTTTCCTCACGCTCGTTTTGCTGCCGACGCTTTACGAATGGTTGGAGCGAAAAAAGAAAACTGCGGACCACGCGCCGGTGGAATCCCCTTCGAGTGAAGGCGGGCCTTCCCCCGACGCCGCGCCCGCGTCAACCACCTGACCGAAAACAAAGCAAACAAATGAAGACACAACTCCGCATCCTCACCATGGCCGTCGCGCTCGGCGTCGGCCTGTTCACCACCGCCGCCGCTGACAAAGACGGCCACAACCACAAGGTCACGCCCAAGGGCGGACGCCTGCTGGAAAAGACCGAGCCGCACGCCGAGTTCGTGGTCGAGAAAGACCGCAGCGTCACCATCAACTTTTACAACGAAGAGATGAAGCCCGTGGCCGCGACCACGCAGAACGTGACCGTCATCGCCGACGCGAAGGGCGGGAAGGCCACGCTGCAATTCGAGAAGAAGGGCGACACGCTCGTCAGCAAGACCAAGCTGCCCGAAGGCGACGGTTACAACGTCGTGGTGCAGTTCAAGCAGACCGCCGAGGCCAAGCCGGTGAACCTCCGCTTCACTTTGGACATGAGCGTCTGCGGCGGCTGCAAGCGCGCGGAATACGGCTGCTCTTGCGGCCATTGAAATCCTGACAGTATGCGCAACAAACGAAACTTCATGACCGCTCCACTCGCAACATCGCCGCGTCACTGCCCAGATGAGGAAGCGGGCGGCGCGCAAAAATTTGGAACTCGTTGCGTGGCGTGGGCGGCGAGCCTGGCGCTGGGCTGCGCGCTGGCCGGTTGTGGCCGTGAGCAAATCGTCGCGGATGCCGGGCCGGTCGCCGAGACCAATGTCAGTTACAACGTCAAAAGGGGTCTGCTGCTCTCACCGGCCACATCGCGGTTCATCGGTCTTGAAACCGTGGAAGTGTCCGAGCGGCCCATCAGGGCGATGCGGGAAATCACCGCCCGGATTTTCCGTGCCGCCACCACCAACGCGCCGCGCGCGCTGGCCAGCGCGGTTGTGCCCGCTGCTGACGCCGCGCTGCTCCGGCCTGGAGTCACTTCCATCGCCACGCCGTCTTCGCCAGTCGCCGAGGTGGTTCGTTTTGATCGCAGCGGAGAAGCGCAGACCGGCATGGTCGAGGCGATTCTGCAGGTGGACGACCCGGCGCGGACGCTCAACGAGGGAGGGTTTGTGAATGTCAAGTTCGCCATCGGTTCCACCAATGCGGTGACCGTGGTTCCGAACACGGCACTGTTTCGGACCACGACCGGAGATTTCGTTTATCTGGAAAACGGGGCGCACTTCGCCCGCGCCATCGTGACCGTGGGCCGGTCGGACGGTGAGTTCACAGAAATCACCGACGGGCTGCTCACCGGGGACAAGGTGGTGGTGAAGTCCGTGATGACGCTCTGGATGACGGAACTGCACAACGTCAATGGCGGCGATGCGTGCTGCATCAAGCAGGAGAAAAAATAGCCGGCACGTTTATGCTGAACCGACTTCTGGAATTCTCCCTGCGACAGCGCGCATTCGTGTTGCTGGCCGCCGCGGTGCTCGTCGCCGTGGGCGTTTGGGCTGCACTGCGACTGCCTCTGGACGCCGTGCCGGACATCACGAACCCGCAGGTGCAGATCAACACCGCCGTCAGCGCGCTCGCGCCGGAGGAAATCGAAAAGCAAATCACCTTCCCCATCGAGAACGAGATGAGCGGCATTCCCGGCATGGTTGAACTGCGCTCGCTCTCCAAGTCCGGACTGTCGCAGGTGACGATGATTTTCGCGGACGGCACTGATCTCTACCGTGCGCGGCAACTGGTCAGCGAACGCTTGCAGCAAGTCGGCGAGGATTTGCCGCCCGGACTCACGCCCAAGCTCGCGCCCATCGCCACGGGACTGGGGGAGATTTTTTACTACGGCGTGGATTTCAAAACCAACGCCCTCGTAGCAGCCGACGTGAGGAGGCTCACTTCAACAAACGGGGGGAGTCAGAGCCTCGTTACCTCGGCTGCCACGATGTCGAGGCGCGACCAGTTGATGGCGCTCAAGCTGATTCAGGATTACCAGATCAAGCCGCTGCTCCGGCAGACCAAGGGCATCGCGGAGGTCAACACCAGCGGCGGCTACGAAAAAGTTTATGTCATCCAGCCGGACCCGGCGCGATTGATGAGCGCGGGACTTACACTCACAGAACTGGCGGACAAACTCGCCGAGAACACGCGCAATGCCGGCGGCGGTCTCGTGGAAATTGGTGGTGAACAAATCACCATCCGCGCCAATAGCCGCGTCACGCGCGCGGAAGAGTTGGCGCAACTGCCGCTCAAGTTCGGTGGCGGCGTGAAGCCCTTGCTCGTCGGCGATGTGGCGAGCGTGGGCATCGGCACGAGCTATCGCGCGGGCGCGAGCACGGCGAATGGAGAGGAGGCGCTGATTGGTTCCGCCATCATGACGACAGGCGAAAACTCGCGGCTCGTCTCGCGCGCGGTGAAGGCGAAGCTCGCGGAGATTCAGGAGAAGCTGCCGCCCGGCGTGGAGATTCATACGCTCTATGACCGCAGCGAACTGGTGGACCGCACCATTCGCACGGTGGAAAAGAATCTCGCCGAAGGCGCGCTGCTCGTGGTCGTCGTGTTGTTTCTGCTGCTCGGAAATTTTCGTGGAGCCATCATCGTCACGCTGGCCATTCCGCTCTCCATGCTGTTCGCGATCACCGGGATGGTTGAACTGGGCATCCCCGGCAATCTGATGAGTCTCGGCGCGATTGACTTCGGCCTCATCATCGATGGCGCGGTGGTGATGGTGGAGAACATCGTGCGCCATCTCGGCGAGAAGCAGCGCCAGCTCGGACGCACGCTCACGGTGGAAGAACGTCTCCACGAAGTGCTGGCCTCGGCGAAGGAAGTCGCGCGCCCGATGTTCTTCGGCGTCGTCATCATCACCGTCGTGTATGTGCCGATCCTCGCGTTGCAGGGCATCGAGGGAAAGATGTTCAAGCCGATGGCGCTCGTCGTGATGCTCGCGCTGGGCGGCGCGCTCGCGCTGGCGGTGACGCTGATGCCCGTGCTGTGCTCGTTCCTGCTCGGCGGGAAAATCCGGGAGACCGACAACTGGTTTGTCACGCTGACCAAACGGCTTTACACCCCATTGCTGCATTGGGGCCTCCGATTCAAACTGCTGGTCGTGCTGCCGCTCGTGGCACTGTTCGCGTGGTCGATGATCCTTCTGGCGCGCATGGGTCAGGAGTTCGTCCCGCAACTCGACGAAGGTGACGGCATTCTGCAACTGATCAAAGCGCAGAGCAGCGGTTTGCAGGCGAGCATTGAAATCCAGAAGCAATCCGAGCGCGTGTTGCTGGCGGAGTTCCCCGAGATCAAAACCATCTTCTCGCGCATGGGCGCGGCGGAAATCGCCACCGACCCGATGGATCCCGGCGACGCCGACACCTACATCATGCTCAAACCGACCGAAACGTGGCGGAAGGTGAACGGCAAACCCATCCCGAAGGAAAAACTCCTCGTACTGATGCAGGATGAACTGGCGCGCAAAGTTCCAGGCCAGGCCGCGCTCATCAATCAGCCGATTCAAATGCGCTTCGATGAAATCATGGCGGGCGCGCGCGCAGAACTGTCGTTGAAAATCTTTGGCGACGATTACACCACGCTGGAGAAACTGGCGGGCGAGTCACTGGAACTGTTGCGCGCCATTCCCGGCGCGGGCGACGTGGAGTTCGACAAGATCGGGCGCACGCCCCAGTTGGAAATCACGCCCGACCGCGCCGCGCTCCGCCGCCACAACCTGCACGCGGATGACGTTAATCGCGTGGTCGAAACCGCGCTGGCCGGCGCGCAAGTCGGCTTCCTGCAAGACGGCAACCGGCACTTCCCCATCGTGGTGCGCTTGGCCGAGGAGCGGCGCGGCGACTTGCAGGCCATTCAACAATTGCCCGTGGGCACGGACGGCGGCGGGATGCTGACGCTGGGCCGCATCGCCACCATCTCGAACATCACGCAAGTCGGCACCATTCACCGCGAGAACGCGCAACGCCGCGTCGCCCTGCTCATCAACGTGCGGGGACGCGACACGGCGGGCTTCGTCGCCGAAGCGCAGGCGAAACTCGACGCGCAATTGAAGTTGCCGGACGGCTACTGGCTCGAGTTCGGCGGGCAGTTCAAGAACCTCATCGAAGCGAAGAAGCGGCTCGCCATCGTCGTGCCGCTGGCGCTCGTGCTGATCTTCGTCCTGATTTACCTGAGCTTCGGAAGCGTCAAGCAGGCCGCGCTCATCTTCGTCTGCGTGCCGCTGGCGATCACGGGCGGCATCTTCGCGCTCGAACTGCGGGGGATGCCTTTCACGATCAGCGCGGCGGTTGGCTTCATCGCGCTCTCCGGTATCGCCGTGCTCAACGGCATCATGCTCATCAGCTTCATCAACCAACTGCGCGCGGGCGGAAAAAATCTCCGCGACGCCGTGGTGGAAGGCACGCTGACACGCCTGCGCCCGAAGCTGATGACCGCGCTCGTCGCCTCGCTCGGCTTCGTGCCGATGGCGCTCGCGACCGGCGCGGGCGCGGAAGTGCAGCGCCCGCTGGCCACCGTCGTGATCGGCGGCATCATCTCCTCGACGTTCCTCACGCTCGTCCTGCTGCCCGTGCTTTACGAGTGG
>JBBQYK010000074.1:0-15759 GCA_038208765.1 Verrucomicrobiota bacterium | reverse complement strand
GACGAACTCAACGCCGCCCTCGGCGTCGCCCGTGCCGGCAGCACGGACGAATGGTCGCGCGGCGAAATCTTCACCACGCAAAAGCAGCTCGTGGACGTGATGGGCGAACTCGCCACCGCGCCCGCCGACCTCGAACGCTACGCGCGCGACGGCTTCGTCATCGTCTCGCCCGCCATGACGGCACGACTGGATGAATTGGTGAAACATCTCGAAGCGCAGAAAATTTCTTTCAAAGGATGGGCCACGCCCGGCGCGACGCCGCTCGCCGCGCAACTCGATCTCGCCCGCACGGCCGGACGCCGCGCCGAGCGCCGCGTCTGCGCCATCCGCGAAACGGGCGAGCCGGTGAACGAGGAAATCATCATCTACCTCAACCGCCTCTCCGACGTGCTCTGGCTCCTCGCCCGCTGGGTGGAGACGAAGGCCGGCGTGGACGGGAAATGAGCGTGCGGCCAGCATCCCTCTGGCCGGTCGGACACCACCCGTTTGACTACGGAATGTTTTCCCACAGATTCAGAACGACCACGAATTGAGTTTTCCATCTGCGGTCGCCCTGAATCTGCGGGAGAAATAATCCCCACGTCGCGAAGGCAAACTTGCTTGTGAACTCGCGCCGCGCTCCCTTATCACCACGGCCAGCAATCAAAGAAAATCATGAGCCAAGAAGCCAAAACCGACCACGACTTGCAATCCGTCGCCCGCCTCAAGGAATCCGCCGCGCGCATCAAATCCGAACTCGGCAAAGTCATCGTCGGGCAGGAGGAAGTCGTGGAGCAGGCGCTCATCGCCATCTTCACGCGCAGCCATGCGCTGCTCGTCGGCGTCCCAGGACTCGCCAAGACGCTGCTCGTCTCCACGCTCGCGCAGACGCTGCACATGTCGTTCAAGCGCATCCAGTTCACGCCCGACCTCATGCCCAGCGACATCACCGGCACCGAAGTTATCTTCCAAGACCCGCAGACCAACGTGCGCGAGTTCCGGTTCCTCAAGGGACCGATCTTCGCCAACATGATTCTGGCCGACGAAATCAACCGCACCCCGCCCAAGACCCAGGCCGCGATGCTCGAAGCGATGCAGGAACGCAAAGTCACCGTCGGCGGAAATGATTTCGCGCTGCCCGATCCGTTCTTCGTCCTCGCCACCCAGAATCCCATCGAGCAGGAAGGCACTTATCCGTTGCCCGAGGCGCAGCTCGACCGCTTCATGTTCATGATCCATGTGGACTACCCGACGGCGGCGGAGGAATTGCAGATCATGAAGATGGCCACCGGCGCGCCGATGCAGAAGCCGCAGGCTGTGCTCTCCGTGGATGAAATTCTGCACCTGCAACAAATCGTCCGCCGGATGCCCGTGGCCGATCATGTCTATGCCTACGCCGAGCGGCTCGTGCGCTGCACGCGCCCGAAGACGGACGAGGCGCTCGACTTCTGCAAGAAATGGCTCTCGTGGGGCGCCGGCCCGCGCGCCGGCCTGAACCTGATCCTCGCCGCCAAGGCCCGCGCCATTCTCCGCGGCCAGACCTACGTGAGCTGCGACGACATCGCCGCAGTCGCGCCGCCAGTCTTCCGCCACCGCATCGTGGCCAACTTCGCCGCCCAGAGCGAAGGCGTGACCAGCGACGACATCACCCGCCGCATCCTCGAAACGATCCCGAAAGACGAGAAGCTGGCGGCGTGAGAAGGGAAGGATGAAGTACGCCATCATCGCCGACATCCACGCGAATTTGCCTGCGCTCCAAACTGTTCTGCGCGATGCGGAGCAACAAGGCTGCACTCACACCGCGTGTCTCGGCGACCTCGTAGGCTACTGTTGGCAGCCGAAGGAATGCGTGGACATCATTCGTGGCCTGAACATTCCGTGCGTCCAAGGGAACCACGATCTGTATTGCAGCACGGATGAGCCGCTGGACGGATTCAATCCTCAAGCCGCTGAAGCTGTGCAATGGACGCGAGAACAACTGACCGCCGATGATCGGCGATGGCTGAGAAATCTTCCGCTCGTTCAAGTCGTTGAGGGCTTCACGATTGTTCACGCGCTGTTGGATCAACCAGAACGATGGGGCTACGTGTTCGACAAGCTAATGGCCGCCGCTCATTTCGTGCATCAGACAACTCCAGTTTGTTTCTTCGGGCATACCCATGTGCCGGTTGCCTTCATCCGGGACTCGGTGGTTCGTGGCGGCACGTACTTCAAGTTCAAGGTCGAATCAGGTAAGCAGTATTTCATCAACGTGGGCAGCGTAGGTCAGCCTCGCGACAACAATCCTCGCGCCGCCTACGTCACCTACGATCTCGACAGCCAAGTGGTCGAACTTCGGCGGCTGGATTATCCCCGGCCCGAACCGCCGCTAGGCGGGGCGGGTTTTTCCCCCGTGCCCAAATCACCGATTGGGCCGAGAGGTCCACTCACCGCCGGACAAGCTGAGGAGACGAACTGAAATGGACCAAGCCCACATTGATCAACTTCTCGACCCGCAGACCATCTCGCGCGCGGAGGCGCTGGGGTTGCAGGCGCATAGTCGCTCAGGCCCGAAGGGCCGCAATTCGATAGCCCAGGGCAACGCCCTGGGTTGGCGTCATAACAAGTTGTCCAGCCCTGTAAGGGCGGAACTCCCTGATCGAAGGCGGCAACATGGTTTCGCCCTTTCAGGGCTTGAGAGAATTTGCTTCACGGAAACCCAGGGCGTTGCTCTGGGCTATCGAATAACGGGCTTTCAGCCCTTAACTCCCCGCGCTGCTGGGGGCGTGAATCAAATGACGTCATAAACAATGCCGCAATCACTCGCCAACATTCTCGTGCATCTGATCTTCAGCACCAAAGATCGCCGGCCTCTGATTCGCGATGATGTGCGTGAACATCTGCACGCCTACATCGTTGGCATTCTCGAAAATCAACAATCGCCTTCTCTCCGAACGAACTCGGTGGAAGACCACGCGCACATCCTGTTCGCGCTCTCGAAGAACTTGCCGCTCGCCAAGATTGTCCAGGAGGTGAAGCAAAGTTCGTCGAAATGGATCAAAGACCAAGGCGACGCCTACAAAGATTTTGGATGGCAAAACGGTTATGCCGCGTTTTCGGTCAGCGAATCTCAGCGTGACGTTGTGAGCGAATACATCCGCACCCAACCCGAGCATCATGCGACGATTTCGTTTCAAGACGAACTGCGACGGTTCTTTGAAAAGCACGGGGTGAAATACGACGAACGCTATGTGTGGGATTGAAATTGAGATTATCGGATTTGAATTGTCGCGCCCCTTCAGGGCGCGGGGCAATTTGTTGGAGATGTCCCAGGGCGTTGCCCTGGGCTGTCGAATGGCGGGCTTTCAGCCCTCTCCTTCACGTCAACTGAACTGACTCATGGACCAAACCTCCGTTGATCAACCTCCCGACCCGCAGACCATCGCGCGCGGAGGCGCGGCGGCTGCATGCCCGGGGGCGAATTGATTTGCGCTGCTGCTGGCCCCACCTACCCTCGCGCGCATGTCAGACCTGAACACCCAAAAACTCCGTGTCGATGCCCGTCGTCCGGACCAAATCCGCCCGCTGCGGTTCCAAAATCACATCGCGCCCTACGCCACTGGCTCCACGCTCATCGAGTGGGGCAACACGCGCGTCATCTGCGGCGTGACGGTCGAGGAATCGGTGCCGCGCTGGATGAAGGAGCAGGGCGTGACCGGCGGCTGGATCACGGCGGAGTATTCCATGCTGCCGTATTCCACGCTCACCCGGAAGCCGCGCGACATCTCGAAGGGGAAGCTGGACGGTCGTTCGTCGGAGATTCAACGGCTCATCGGGCGGGCCATGCGCGCGGCGATTGATCTGGAGAAGATCGGTTCGCGCACCATCTGCGTGGATTGCGATGTGTTGCAGGCGGACGGCGGCACGCGCACCGCGGCCATCACGGGCAGCTATGTGGCGCTGGCGCTGGCCGTGCGCAAGCTGACGGCGGACGGCAAGCTGAAGGAGAATCCGCTGCTCAAGGCGGTGGCGGCGGTGAGCGTCGGCCTCGTGGATGGCGCGACGTTGGTGGATTTGAATTACGTCGAGGACGTGGCGGCGTCGGTGGACATGAACATCGTGATGAACGCGGCGGAGGAATTCATCGAAGTGCAGGGCACGGGCGAGGAAGCGACGTTCTCTCGCGCGCAACTAGACCAACTGCTGGAAGCCGGACGCGTAGGCGTGCGGCAGTTGCTGGAGGCGCAGCAAAGCGCGCTCAAGTAGGACGGGCCTCCAGCCTGTTCCAACCACTCAACAAATTTGTGAGACAGGCTGGAAGCCTGTCCTACGAGGAATGGCGGCGCAGCGTTTGTGAAAAAATATTCAACCAAGAACCTCACCAAAGTCTGCATCCGCATCACGGCGGAGGCGGAGGACGCGGTGCTGGAATTGCTGGGCGGCGTGTTCGGCCAGCCTGCATCCATTTACGCGGACACGGAACGGCACACGACGAGCGCGATTATTTACCTGGAGAAATTCACGACGGCGCAGCGGGCGGAAGTACGCGCCGGCTTGCGGCTGGTTCGTGAGGCGGGACTCGACATCGGTTCCGGTCGAATCTCCGTGCGTAGCGTGCCGCGCGAGAATTGGGCCGAGTCGTGGAAGCGCCATTTTCATCCGCTGGAGATCAGTGCGCGCCTGCTGGTGCTGCCGAGCTGGAGCAAACAGAAGCCAAAGCGCGGTCAGGCGGTGGTGATTCTCGATCCCGGACTGAGCTTCGGCACCGGCCATCATGCGACCACGGCCTTCTGCCTCGCCCAAGTCGCGGCGCGGCGCGGGGACGCGCGCCCGCAGAGCCTGCTCGATGTGGGCTGCGGCTCCGGCATTCTCGCCATCGCGGCGGCGAAGCTCGGCTACTCGCAGATCACGGCGTTTGATTTTGATCCCGAAGCCGTGCGGGTGGCGAAGGAGAACGCGAGAGCGAACCGGGTTTCTTTCCGCATCACACAACAAGACCTCACGAAGATGCCGCGCCGCTCGGCGGAGAAGTTCGAGGTCGTGTGCGCGAATCTGATGTACGACCTGCTCATCCAAGAGCGCGACCGCATTCTCGCGCGGCTCGCGCCCGGCGGGACGCTGGTGCTGGCGGGGATTTTGCGGACGCAGTTTCCGAAGGTGCAGCGCGCGTTTGAGATGGCGGGACTCCGGCTTGTGGCCTCGCGCGCGGCGAAGGAGTGGCGCTCGGGGGCGTTTCAATTCGTGGAGGATTAACCACGGAAGACACAGAAGACACGGAAAGGGGACGGAAGTTTTCGGGACGATGATGCAGGGCAATCGTTTCTATATCCCTGCCGCGTCCAGGACTTCATTCATCTGCTCCAATTCGTCTGCCGGCTCCGGGCCGAGCAGGAAAACTGGCAGATGAATTCAGGCAGACGAATGGGAAACAGACTGGTCGCCAAGTCCGTGCAGGAGTTCGCTTCGCCACCTGTTCCAATTCCGTGTGGTCGGTGTCTTCCGTGGTTCATCATTCCGCTGTGTTTCAAATTGATGCAGCGTGCGCAAAGCAGGACACGACCTCCGGGAAACCATTGGGTAAATTTTTTCTGAAAATGGTTTTGAACGGAACGGAGATTTCCGCAATCTACTTAGCCAACAGCTTCCAAGTAACCGGCCAGTGGTTCAGGAGGAAAGTTGAAGGGCCGCTGGCACACGGATCGCTTGCGTAGCTGCGAACGAAAGGTAACGAGCTATGATTAAGACCTTAGAACTCATCACCGAAGCCGTGGCGAATCCGAAGAACGCCTTCCGCCAACTCACCAACCGTCCCAAGAAGGCGGAAAAACACCGTTACGAGCGCCGCAAGGTTCGGGAAATCCTGAAACTCGGCGACTGGGAAGAACAGGGCGCCGCGTCGTAAGGCGTCCGCCACTACAAAATTCCGTTGGAAGAGAGAGCCACGCTCGACGGTGTGGCTCTCTCGCTTTTTGGAGCGTGTTGGCGCGCGGTTTCGCTGTTCACAAAATGTGGATAGATTGATCGCCCCGAAACCGAAGAATCACTTGCCCGCCCTCCGCTCGCATCACAAACTTCGCCCGTCGATGATCGAGTTGTATCAGTTTCCGTGGAGTCCGTACTGCCTGGTGCAGCGGCGCATTTTAGAATTTTCCCGCGTTCCCCACAAAGTCATCAATCTTTCCACGGCGGATCGTTCCGTGGTCTGGAAGCTCACGAAGGAACGCTATTATCAACTGCCGATTTTGCGCGAGGGGCGCAACGTCCTCTTCGAGACGGGCGACAACTCGCAAGTGCTCGGCAAGTATCTCGACGACCGCCTGAAGCTCGGCCTCTTCCCGCGCGAGCTGGCCGGGGTCCAGGACATTCTCTGGGCGTACATCGACAACGACCTCGAGGGCTACACGTTCAAGCTGAACGACGCCTACTTCACCGAGTTCGTGCCGCGCGTAGAACCGCTCGCCTATCGCCGGCACAAGGAGCGCAAGTTCGGGCGTCACTGCCTGGAGCAATGGCGGGCGCAGGAGAAGACGCTGCGCGCGGAACTTTCCGAACGTCTCGTGCCGTTCGAGTCCATGCTCGCGCAACGTGACTTCCTCCTCGACGCCCAGCCGCGCTTCGTCGATTTCGATCTCTGGGGCATCCTTGCCAATCTGAAATACAACGGTCATCACGACATTCCTGCCGCGCACGTGCGTTTGCGGAAATGGCATGACCGCATGAGCCAAATCAAATTTGCCGCCGCCCGCGGCGTTAAACACAAGAAGTGAAAAATTACATCCTCGACACCAACGTCCTCCTCCACGACCCCGAATCGCTCCTCAACTTCAAAGACAACAACGTCCTCATTCCGATTGAGGTCATTGAAGAAATTGACCGCTTCAAACGCGAGTCCTCCGAGCTGGGCCAGAACGCCCGCAGCGTCTCGCGGACGCTCGACGGCCTGCGCAAGCAGGGCCGATTGAGCGAAGGTGTGAAGCTCTCGAACGGCGGCTGCCTCCGCATCGTCTTCCACAACCCCAAGGAGAGCGGCCACATCGTCTTCGGCAACAAGACCGTGGACAGCCGCATCGTCGCACTCGCCCAGGCCATCCAGAACGAGAACACGAAGATCAAAACCATCGTCGTGTCGAAGGACATCAACTTGCGCGTGAAGGCCGACGCGCTCGGACTCGATGCGGAGGATTACGAGACCGACCGCATTCTGCTCACCGACCTTTACACCGGGATGATCGAGATGACCGTCAGCCCCGAGCAGATCAACGCCTTCCGCGTGGACGGCGAACTCGCCATGCCCGGCGAGAAAAAATATTTTCCGAACGAGTATTGCACGCTCATCGACGCCGCGAATCCCAAGCGCACCGCGCTCACCAAGGTCGATGCTTCCGGCCGGAAACTCATCCCCATCCTCGACTCGAAGGAAGGCGTGTGGGGCATCAAGCCCCGCAACCGCGAGCAGCACTTCGCGTTCGACGCGCTGCTGGATGACCGCATCAAGCTCGTGACGCTGATGGGCAAGGCCGGCACCGGCAAGACGCTCATGGCGATGGCGGCGGGCCTGCGCCGCGCCGTGCTGGATCGGGAATTTCGCCGCGTGGTCGTGGCCCGTCCCACGATCAGCATGGGCAAGGAACTGGGCTTTCTGCCTGGCACGATGGAAGAGAAACTCGCGCCGTGGATGCAGCCCATTCACGACGCCCTGGAAATGTTGAGCGACCTGAACATGGGCCACGAGAGCCGGCGCGGCGGCGACCTCTTGCGCGGCGGCAGCCTCGTGGTCGAGGCCTTGAGCTACATTCGCGGCCGCAGCATTGCGCATCAGTTCATGATCATCGACGAAGCGCAGAACCTCACGCCGCTCGAGGCCAAGACGATTGTCACGCGCGTTGGCCACGGCACGAAGATCGTCTTCACCGGCGACCCGTATCAGATCGACAACCCGTACATTGATTCCTCGTCGAACGGGTTCAACTACATCGTGAGCAAGTTCCGCGAGCAGCCGATTGCCGCGCACATCGAGCTGCAAAAAGGCGAGCGCTCGGAACTGGCGGAACTGGCGGCGAATCTGTTGTGAGAAGTGGTGCGCCCGGCAGGACTTGAACCTGCAACCATTCGATCCGAAGTCGAAAGCTCTATCCAATTGAGCTACGGACGCGACGGCGGAATGGAAACACGTCCCGACGGAAGCGCAAGGGGGTTTCCGATCAGGCTCTGGAGAGCCGCGCCCCGCCCGATGTTCACGCGCCGATGAATTCTTCCAGCGCGTCGTAAAGTTGGGCGGCATCCGCCAGCGGCTCGCAGCCGTCGGGCGTCACGAGGCCGAAGCCTTCGCCGTAGGCGGGGCCGTTGGCCACGCAGGCATCGGTCTGGTTCTCAAAAATCTGGCGGGACGCCTTCTCGATTACCGATTCACGCGCGCCGTCCACTTCGTATTTCCAGCCGACAATGGTGGCGCGCGGAAACCAGCCGCGCAGTTCGGCGATGATTTTCGCCGTCGGCACCAGTTCCACGAGCAGCGGCGCGCCGCGCGTGGAGAGTTTTCCCGACTGCACTTCATGCAACGCGTCCTTCGTGTCGCGGCTGAAGACCTTGCCAAACGTGAAGTCGCTGACGGCGGCGGCGTGAAGGACGGCATCCCACCCTTCGTCGGCCAACGCGCGCAGGCGCAGGCGCAGGTTGTCGGTGGTGGTGAAGGTCTCGACGCGCCCGGCCCCGCGTTCACCGCGCCACGTCGCCTGCTGGCCAATGAGCAGCGTGACGTCGTGCCCGCAGTCCGCGAGATGGCTGGTCAGTTCCGAGCCGAGGCGGCCGGTGGAATGGTTGGTGAGCCGCCGCACTTGATCGAGCGGTTCAAACGTGGGACCGGCCGTGACGATGCAGCGCACGGCGGGAGCATAGAAAAAATGCGGAAAGCAGAAAGCAGAAAGCGGCGTTCCATTTCTGTCCATTCCTGAGTCCCTGAGTTCCAGATTCAAACTGACCCACCACCCATTTCTGCTTTCAGCTTTCGCCTTTCAGCTTTTCCTCCGTGCGGCCGGGAAATCATCATTTACGCCTCCGCAGTCATTCAGTAGGTTTTCGCGTCGTGGCGAAACCCGAACCGAAAACCAGCGAGGCCATTCCTTTTGAAGAGGCCATGCAGAAGCTCGAAGCCATCGTGGAAACGATGGAGTCGGGCGAACTGCCGCTGGAAACGCTGATGACGCAGTTCGAGGAAGGCACGCGGCTCGCGAAAATTTGCCAGACGAAACTGGCCCAGGCGGAAACGAAGATTCAACTTTTGGAGAAGAACGCGGCGGGTGAACTGACCCTCCGCCCGGTGGAGACAAGCGACTAAAATTCATGAGCCGATACCTCGATATGGTGGACAGTCCCGAGCACGTCAAAAAACTGACGCCTGAACAACTCACGCATCTGGCCGCGGACATCCGGCACGAACTCATCACCAAGCTGTCGGTGAACGGCGGGCATCTCGGCCCGAACCTCGGCGTGGTCGAACTGACCATCGCGCTCCACAAAGTTTTTTCCACGCCCAAGGACAAGTTTGTCTGGGACGTGAGCCATCAGGTGTATGTCCACAAGCTGCTCACGGGGCGGCGGGATCGTTTTCACACCATCCGCACCACGAACGGGTTGAACGGCTTCGCGCTCCGCACGGAGAGCGAGCATGATTGCTACGGCGCGGGCCACGCGGGCACGGCCCTGTCCGCCGCACTCGGCATGTGCGCGGCGCGCGATCAGAAGAAGACGGACGAGAACGTGGTGTGCATCTTCGGCGACGCGGCGTTGACGAACGGCGTGTCCTTCGAGGGGCTGAACAACATCGCGCATACGACGAAGAAGTTCATCGGCATCCTGAACGACAACGAGTGGAGCATCGCGAAGAACGTGGGCGCGATTGCCGGCTACCTGAACAAGCTCATCACCAATCCGCGCTACAACAAGCTGCAGAAAGATTTCGGCGCGTGGATGAAGAAGCTGCCCAAGGGCGACTTGGCGCTGACGCTCGGTCACAAGGCCGAGGAGATGTTGAAGGGCACCGTCTCAGAAGTTTCGCTGGAGCAGAACCCGGCGAACGTGGACGCGGACGGACGCGGCGGTTTCGGAAGCAGTTTGATCTTCGAGGAGTTCGGCCTGCGTTACCTCGGGCCGATTGACGGGCATGATTTGCCGCTGCTGATCAAGACGCTGGAGTTCGCGAAGTCGTGCGAGGAACCCATCGTGTTGCACGTCCTCACCAAGAAGGGCAAGGGCTACGAAGCCGCGCTCCAGCATCCCGAGAAATTCCACGGCACCGGGCCGTATGACGTGACGACGGGCAACTCGCCCGCCGCGAAAGCTGGCACGGCCCCCGCGTATCAGGACGTGTTCGGCCAGACGATGGTGAAGCTCTGCCAGAAAGATTCCACCATCGTCGGCATCACTGCGGCGATGCCGAGCGGCACGGGTTTGAAGCATTTGGAGAAGGCCATGCCGTCGCGTTATTACGACGTGGGCATTGCCGAAGAACACGCGGTCATCTTCGCGGCGGGCATGGCAACGATGGGTTTCCATCCGGTGTGCGCGATTTATTCTACGTTCCTTCAGCGCGCGTATGACTGCATTCACCACGACGTTTGCCTCCAGGATTTGCCGGTGATTTTCTGCATGGACCGCTCGGGCCTGTCGGCCAACGACGGCCCGACGCACCACGGCCTGTTCGACATCGCCTATCTGCGCTGTCTGCCGAACCTCATCGCCATGTCGCCGAAGGACGAGGACGAGTTCACCGACATGATGTTCACCTGCACGTTGCAGAAGCATCCCACGTTCATCCGCTACCCGCGCGGCCCGGCCGAAGGCGTGCCGATCAAGGCGACGCCCGCGCTGCTCGAAATCGGCAAAGCCGAGGTCACGCAAAATTTCTCCAACACCGGCAAGCCCAAGGTCGCGCTCTTCGGTCTCGGCCCGATGCATTCGATGGCGAAGAAGGCGGCCGCGAAGCTGACCGCCGAAGGCCACGACTGCGCGGTCATCAATCCGCGCTTCATCAAGCCGCTCGACGAAGGCACGCACCAGTTCTTCGGCAAGGCGGCGGATGTGGTCGTGACCTTTGAAGACCACGTCCTCATGGGCGGCTATGGCAGCGCGGTCATGGAACTCTTCGGCGAGAAGCGCATCACCACGCCGGTCGTCCGCATCGGCTGGCCGGATGAATTCATCGAGCACGCCTCGTCCGTGGATTACCTCCGCGAGAAGCACGGGCTGACGGCGGACCGGGCGGTCGCCGGAGTGAAGGCCGCGCTGAACGGTCACGCGGCGATGCCGGCGCTGAAGATCGCCTGAGCGACGGACCGCGGGTTTTCAACCCGCAGCACTGTTCGTCAACCGTAAGGCGTAGTTCGCGAGGTTCGCTCCCGATCGTTTCACGTTGCGGCGGGTTAAAAATCCGCGCGCCGTATTTTCCCGACTCAGGACACTCCCGGCCCAAACCGGGACACTGGCCCTGTCTCGAACTTGAGCGCCAAGGCGGAAATCTTCTCGGCACCCTCATTGCTGGGAAAACGCATGATTGCTCGTATTCAGCGTTTGGAACTGACCGTCTGGGAAATGCTCGTCGTGGCCGCCCTCATGGGCTTGGTTGCCGCCACGTTCGTCGCCATCCCGGTGGGCTGAGTCCGGCAGAAAATTTGTGGAACCACCCGCGCCCACGGCGATGAGCCGTCGGCGCGGAATTTTTTTTGGGACTCTAGACTTCTTCCAACGCTTTGCTCGCATCGCCGAACTTCGGCAGACGCACATTCATCTTGTCCATCATCGAGAGATAGAGCCGGCACATCTGGCGGTCGGACTTGCCTTTGTAGTCCAGCACGCGCCCGCCTTTGATGCGCCCGCCCGCGCCGCCGAGCATGACGACGGGCAACTGGTTCGCCTCGTGATTGCCGGTGAGCATCGAAGAGCAGTAGAGCAGCATCGTGTTGTCGAGCAGCGTGCGTTCGCCTTCTTGGATGACGTCGAGCTTGCGCGCGATGTAGGCGACCTGTTCGAGGAAAAACTGGTTCACCTTCAGCCAGTCCGCCGTGTCGCTGTGCGAGAGCAAGTGGTGAATCATGTAATCCACACCAAGATTCGGAAAACGCAGCGAGCTGTGATCGTTGTTCAGCTTGAGCGTGGTGATGCGCGTGGTGTCCGTCTGGAAACCGAGCACGAGAATATCGCACATCAATTTCATGTGCTCGGCGATGTCCTGCGGAATGCCGTCAGCCGGACGTGGGATGTTTGGCGCACTGAGCGTCGGCCGCCAGCCCTGCAACTCGCCCTTCTTGCCGGCGTTCTCGATGCGCTGCTCCACGTCACGCACGGAGTCAAGATACTCGTCGAGCTTGCGCTGGTCGTTCGCGCTGATGTGCCGGCGAAGGTCAGTCGCGTCGGACAGGACGGCGTCGAGCACGCTTTTGTCGCCCTTGCTCACCTCGTCCTTGAACAGCCGGTCGAACGCCAGCGCGGGATAAATCTCCAGCGGCGTCGGCGTGGTCGGCGACGTCCACGAAATGTGCGAGCTGTAGAGCATCGAGTAGTTCTTGTGGACGGATGGATTCGACTTCTCGCAACCCAGCACGAGGCTCGGTACCTTGGTGGAGCGGCCGTAAGTCTGCGCGAGCAATTGATCGATGCTGGTGCCGGAACGAATCTCGCCGCCCGACGCCAACGGCGCGCCGGAAAGCAGATTGCCCGTCTGCGAGCTGTGAATGTTCCCCTTCAGCGCCTCTTCGTTGTAGAGGCCGCGGACGAACAGCATCTTCTCGCGGAAATCGGTGAGTGGCGCGAGCACCTTGCCGAGTTCCATCTGTTTGCCCTCGCCCTTGGCCCACCATTCTTTCGAGTGGAAGCCGTTGCCGGAAAACAGCACCGCGAGCCGCACCGGCGCTTCGCTGGCGGGCTTGACGCCGGTGGGCGGCGTGTCGCCCCAGACGGTGAGCGATTCCATCCACGGGAGCGCCATGGTGACGCCGACCCCGCGAAGAAACGTGCGACGGGAGAATTGGTGTGTGGTCATAGGCTGAATGATTCTTGGAATCTTTTATCACAAACCGCGCCGAGAGGCACAAGATTTTGCATGGAGACTGCGGCTTTGCGTGCTGCACCACACCGACGGCCCAAGCTCGACGCAAACCGTTTGACGCGCGACTCATTCGTGTCGATACCTTCGCGCATGGAACAGCGTCCGCCGCCCTTGCTCCCGCCCCGCCTCAGCCCCTCTGAGGAACTGCCGCCCATGCGCTATGGCCCGCCGAAGCAATCCGCGTGGAGCACGCTGAAAAAACTTTTCGGCCCGCTGCTCATCGTGGGCATCCTCCTCTTGAAGTGGGGGGCGAAGTTGAAATTCCTCATCCTGCCGGTGCTGAAATTCTTCCCGGCGATTCTGAAGACGGGCGGCACGATGATTCTCTCCATCGGCGCGTATGCGCTCCTGTACCCTTGGTGGTTCGCACTGGGCCTCGTCCTCCTGATCTTCGTGCATGAGTGCGGGCATCTCGTGGCTGCGCGCCGGATCGGGCTGAAGGTCGGGGCGCCGGTCTTCATTCCCTTCATGGGCGCGTTCATCGCGCTGAAAGATGCGCCGAAGAACGCGTGGATTGAAGCACAGGTCGGCATCGGCGGCCCCATCTTTGGCGCGCTGGCCTCGGTGGTGTGCCATGTCATCTATTTGATCACGGGCCACAATCTGTTCCTCCTCCTGGCCCACTTCGGCTACTTGATGAACCTGTTCAACCTTGCGCCCGTCGGCTTCCTTGACGGCGGACGCATCGCCACCGCGCTCTCGCCGTGGCTGTGGGTCGTCGGCACGGTCATCATCGGCGTGCTCATGGTCGTGTCGTTCAATCCGATTCTGCTGCTCGTGCTGGTGATGTCGCTGCCGCGCCTGGTGTCGCTCTTTCGCAAACGCACCGACGAGGAGAAACGCTTTTACGAAGTGACGCCCGCGCAGCGCGTGTTCATGGCCATCCTCTATTTCGGCCTCGCGGCGGCGCTGGCCTTGGGCATGACGATGACGCCGATGCCCGCCGTGCGATGAGATTTTTTCGCCCCTATTTTCCCCCATCTCTTTGTTTCAGCGTCTGCCTTTGCCTTACGCCGCCGGTTGGCTCGCCGCGCAGGCATTTTTGAAGTAACGCTGCGACGGCGGCACCAAGACCTCGCCCCTGCCAGATTCTACATTGGAGCACATGCCGAAATGGAGCAGCGCACGCGGGTGACGCGAGACGCGGCCCGCTCCCGCGCTTATTTTCCAAACGTGCAGATCATCGCCCCGACTTGATACGGCTCAGTGAGTCAGGGGGACGGGGCCGCCTTCCTCAATCAAACCACTCGTCCTGCTCATCGAACGACGGCACTGGGACGTTCACGATCTTCATCTTCCCAATCGCGCGGTGGCGGCAGCCGGGGCGGATGTAGATGACGGACATCGGCTTGACGGGAAAAAGTTTTCCGTCCAGTTCCATCTGCCCCTCGCCTTCGAGCACGAGATAAATTTCGGTCATCTGCTTGTGGTAGTGCGTGCGGGCGTCCTCCTGGATGTCCACGAGGTGCAGGCTGGCGACGTGATCCGTCGAACCCGCGAACGCGCGCCGGGCGAAACCGCAGGGGCAGCGTTGCGCGGGAATCTCGTCGAGCTGCGCGAGGTGGAAATTGTTCATGGCTGGATTACGCGGGGGCCGGAGACGGAGTGCAAGCCCGCGCGTGACGGGGCAGTGGGGCAGGTGTCTCACCTGTCGCAGTCCACCGGCCGTCCCGGCTGGTAATCCTTCAGCCGAGCCGGCTGCCCCACTAGAATTTAGGTGTGTGGGCGGCCCGCTTCCCTCTTTAATCGCCGCCATGAATTCCGAACCGGGCGGTTCTCTCGATCGGTGGCTGCGGCCGCTGCCCTTCGGCCTCTTTCTCGTGCTGGCCTTGTTCGCGTGTTTTCCCTCGGTGTGGCTCGGCACGGAATCCTTCTTCGCGCGCGACTACGGCGTGCTGGCGTATCCGAACATTTCCTTCCAACGCGAATGTTTCTGGCGCGGCGAACTGCCCATGTGGAATCCCTACAGCAACTGCGGCCAGCCCTTCCTCGCCCAATGGGGCACCATGACGCTGTATCCGGGCGCGCTGATTTATCTGCTGCTGCCGCTGCCGTGGTCGTTGGGAATTTTCTGTCTCGCGCACGTCTGGCTCGGCGGGCTGGGCATGTATCTGCTCGCGCGGCGCTGGACGGATACGAACTTCGCCGCCGCGCTGGCCGGCACCCTCTACGTGTTCAACGGCATCCTGATCGCGAGTTTTGCCTGGCCCAATTATCTCGCGACGCTGGGCTGGATGCCCTTCGTGGTGCTGCTTGCGGAACGCGCCACGCGCGAGGGCGGACGCTGGATCGTCGGCGCGGCGGTCGTCGGCGCGTTGCAAATGCTGACCGGCGCGCCGGAAATTATTTTGTTCACCTGGCTGATCGTGGGGGTGTTGGGGGTGTGCGCGATCGCGCGCGCGCCCGGCTCACTGCTCCCGTTCGCCCTCAGGATTTTCGGCATGGTTCTGCTCACGGCGGGACTGGCGGCGGCGCAACTCCTGCCGTTCTTTGACCTGCTCTCGCACTCGCAGCGCGACGTCGCGTTCGCGACTGGCAAGTGGCAGTTGCCGCTCTGGGGCTGGGCGAATTTTCTCGTGCCGCTCTACAACGCCTTCGAGACGCCGTGGGGCCAGTATTACCAATACGACCAGGCCTTTTTGACTTCGGTTTATCTCGGAGGCGCGGCGCTGACGCTGGCGTTGCTCGGCCTGTTTCGCTGG
>JBBQYK010000073.1:0-15759 GCA_038208765.1 Verrucomicrobiota bacterium | reverse complement strand
CGCTCGTGCCGCCGAAGCCCGACGAGCCGTTCTTCGAGAAATTTAATCCCAAGCCCGCACCGCAGCCGGACGGCCTGCTGCTGAAGAAAGGCGACCGGCTCGCGATCATCGGCGACTCGATCACCGAGCAGAAAATGTATTCGCGCGTGATGGAGACCTATCTCACCGTGTGCGTGCCGCAGCTCGAAGTGACCGCGCGCCAGTACGGCTGGGGCGGCGAGACCGCGCCGGGGTTCCTCGCGCGCATGACGAATGACTGTCTGCGTTTCGAGCCGACCATCGCCACGACCTGTTACGGCATGAACGACCACGGCTACCGCGCCTACGAGCCGCAGATCGGCGAGCGCTATCGCAAGGCGCAGACGGCCATCGTGAAATCCTTCAAGGCCAATGGTGCGCGCGTGGTGCTCGGCTCGCCGGGCTGCGTGAGCAAGAAGGCGGAGGCGTTGAATTTGAACCTCTGCGAACTGCGGAACATCGACATCGACATCGCGACGCAGGAACAGGTCGCGTTCGCCGACGTGTTCTGGCCGATGTTCACGGCAGGGCGCGCGGCGCAGTTGCGCTACTCGACCAACTACGCCATCGCCGGCGGAGACGGCGTGCATCCCGGCTGGTCGGGCAGCTTCATCATGGCGTATTCGTTCCTGCGCGCCTTCGGACTGGACGGCGAGATTGGCACCTACACCGTGGACTTGGGCGCAGGCACGGCGCAGGCGACTGCGGGCCATGAAGTGGTCTCTGCTAAAACCGACGAAGTGCAGATCAAGAGCGCGCGCTATCCCTTCTGCGCCATCGGCGACGTGAAGAGCGACGGCAGCATCCGCTCCGCGATGACGCTGGTGCCGTTCAACCAGGAATTGAACCGCCTGACGCTCATCGCGAAAAACGGCGCGGCGCAGAAATACAAAGTGACCTGGGGCGAGAACTCGAAGAGCTACTCCGCCGCGCAGCTCGCGACGGGCGTGAACCTCGCGGAAGATTTCGCCGTGAACCCTTTCTCCAAAGCGTTCGAGAAAGTGGATGCAGCGGTCCAGGCCAAGCAGGTTTACGAGACGCACCAGATCAAAAACATTTTCCACGGACCGGAATTCAAGCTGGAGCCGGACACGATGCTCAAGCTGACTGAACGCGTCCGCGCGCCGCTGGCCGCCAACATCACCAAGTCCTTCGTGCCGGTGACGCACACGATCCGGATCGAGGCGGAGTGAGCCGGGCGGGAGGGTCGCGCGGTGGCCCAACCATAGTGGGGCAGCCGTCTCGGCTGCCATGAGTCCACTGGCCGTCCCGGCTGGTGGTTCTTCAGCCGAGACGGCCAAAGGACTGCGGCAGGCGGGACGCCCGCCCCACTACGCGATGGTCGCGCGGCGCGGCAGGACGGGTCGCAGCGCGGCCAGTTCCACCTTCCCCGCTGGCTAAAACTTCACCGTCAGCGCCAGAGAGGTGAAGCCGGTGCTTTCGTTCGCCTGTTCGAATTCGTGCGAGCGGCGGACGTGCGTGGCCGTGAACTCGACATGCCGCGTGGTGAAAGCGATGCCCACGCGGGCCTCGCCCACCAGCTCGTGCTTGTCCACGCTGTGACTCTCGCGGAAATTGTTGCCATCGAGAAAAACATCTAGCGCCACCGCGTAGCCGGTCACGCCCGCGAAGAGGTGGCAGCCGAAGTCCGCGTCGTGCGTGCTGCCGCCGAGGCCGAACTCGTTGGGAATGTTGTAGCCCGCGCGCAGCGTGCCGCCGCCGTGGACATCAATGCGGATGTTCCCCAGTTCCACCCCGGCCTCGGGCAGAAATTGCACCGACCACACCTCCCCGCACAGTACGTAGCGGTGGCGGCGGTCATAGAGGAACTGGACGCCGAGTTCGTTGTGCAACTGGTTCCGCCAGCCATTCGGCTCGTCGAAGCCGAAGGTGCGATGCCACGAGACTTGTGAATGGTCAGCCTGCGAGTTCGGCCCGACCACGCCGGCGCGCAGGCGATAGGTTCCCATGACGCCGGCCCCGCGCGCGTTGGTGCCGCGCTGTTGGAAAATGAGACCGCCATAGAGCCAGCCGGCGTAAGGCCGGTCGTCGCGAATCAGTTTATGCTCCGTAATTTTTTCCGGCGTGAAAATCTGGTGCCCGGCCTCCAGCCCCCATTTCCAATTTGGCGCGTCGTAGCCTAGGGACGGGGCCAGCGCGTTGAACCAGCCGCTAAAGGTGTAGTCACGCGACAAAAATTGCAGCTTCGCGCCCTGGGTGTAATTCCGATCCGACAGGCTCGTGTCGTTTTCCTCCGTCAGCGTCAGCGACGCGCGCTCCCAGCCGTCATCCGCGCGGGACGAGGCCGCAGAAAAAAACAGAACGGTCGCGAGGACGGCGAGTTGGGCACGCATGGGAAAATTGGAGCCGTTGCGAGGAAAGTTCGCAACTGAGAAAACACCGGGGTGGGGCTTCACCAGTTCTTGAAAATCCGGTTTTGCTCAGGCGTGTATTTTTCCGTCGGCGTGCGGCGGGCCTGCTCGTACTGCTTTTGCTTCTCGTCGGATTTCACCTTGGCGAGCATTTGTTGGAAACTGGGGCCGGGCTGTTCTTTGTCGCTCGGTTGTTTTTGTGCCTGCTGCGCTTGCTGCGCGGCGAGTTGGGCGCGCAGTTGTTCCAATTTGCTTAACACCTGCTCGGCACCCTGCTGCGCAGGCTGGTTGTCCGGCGCGATTTCCTGCGCCAACTGATACGCCGTCGCGGCGCGCTCCAGATGTCCCACGGCCTGCTCGGTGGATTTGGCCTCGGCCTGCGCGGAACGCTGCTGCTCGCGTTCGCCGAGGGCGTTCAGCAATTCGGGCAAACCTTTTTCCAGCGCATCAATCTTCGGCTGCAAGCCCGCGTTCTCGGGATTCAGCGCCTGCGCTTCCTGATAATTGGCGAGCGCGGCCATCTTCTGCTCGGCGGCCTCGGCGGGGCGCTTCTCGGCGTTCTTTTCGCCCTGCTCGGCCAGCTTGTCGCCCTGCTTTTCCAGCAGCTTTTCCAAATCGCCCTTCGTCTCCGCCTGCTCCTGCTTCGTCTCCGGCTGCTCGGCTTTGAGGTTCAAAGACTCGTCGAACTTATCCAACGCCTTCTCCAGCTTCGCGATGGCCTGCTCGGGCTGGCGGTCAGCTTCCTTGTTCGCTTCCTCGTGCAACTTCTCACCTTGCTGCGCGAGCAGTTTGGCCAGCTTGTCCTGCACCCGGGGCTCGCCTTCCTTGGCGTCCTGATTCTTCTCGTCGAGTGATTTGGCCTGCGCAAAATCCGTGAGCGCAGCGGTCAAATTCTTCTCGGCCTCCTTCTGCTGCCAAGTGTTCGCGTTCTTGTTTTCGAGAGCGTTGTCGGCCCGCTTCTCTTCTTCGGTTGCCTTCTTCGCGTATTTGTCCGCCAGCGCCTGTTCGATCTTCTTCTGGTCCTGCTTAATCTCCTCGTCCTTGGGCGCGAGGTTCTGCGCAGTGCGCTGGTGATCGAGCGCGGCTTCGAGCTTCTCAATCGCCTTCTGGTTCGACCGTTCCTTCTGCGTCTCCTGCACCAACTTCTTGGCGAGTTGCGCGTGCAGCTTCGCGAGCTTGCGCTCCACCACCGCCAGATTGTTCGCCACCACCTTGTCCTTGGGCTGCGCGATGAGCGACACACGGTAGGCCTCGCGGCTCTGCTGCCACTGGGTCAACGCCTGGTCAGGTGCGGAGGTTTCCAACGGCTCGCCGAGGCGGAAGGAGACATTGCCAATCTGCGTCCAGACTTGGTCACGCAGCTTGTTGGGTAAAGGCTTGGCCGCGAGTTCCTGCCAGATTTTGTCGGCCTGCGGATAATCCTTCGCGGCGTACGCGGCCACGCCTGCGTTGTAGGCGAGCCACGGATCAGTCGGTTGCTGCGTCTGCAACTGGCGCAAGACTTCGCCGGCCTTTCCCGGCTGGTTCTGCTTCATCAGTTCCTTCGCCTCGTGCAAGTCGGCGAACAGCGGCGTGGTGCTGAGCAGCAGCGCGGCGATGATTTGAGTCTTCATACGGTTGTCGCTTTCTGACCTTTTCTCCGTTCATTCACAAGCATTTCCCAGAGCAGCAATACTACGCACAGGCCGAGCGGAATCTGGAAAAACTCCCGCATCTCCTTGGACTGCCGGACCTCCGTGCCGCGCGCCAGCGGAGCCAGACCGCGCTCGCTGATGGTCAGCAACCCCTGGCCCTCGTCGCCCAGCGCCGAGTAAAACCCACGCCCCGACACCGCGACCTGCTGCAACACGCGCTCGTTCAGTCGCGACACCACTTCCTGGCCGAACTCGTTCTTCGCGTACTTCACGTCGAACTGCGGACGATCATTGTTGCGCGGCGGAGTTCGGTCTGCGATGCGTGCGCCGGTCGTCGAGCCGACGCCGACGGTGAAAATTGAAATGCCTTTCGTCGCCACTTCGCGCGCGGCGACAATGGCGTCGCCCTGTAATTCCTCGCCGTCGCTGATCACCACGATGGCCTTGCCCGACTGCTGTTTTGGATCGAACGATTGCACGGCCAGCTTGAGCGCGGCGGCAATGTCGCTGCCCGGCTTGGAAATCGCCGTGGTGGTCAGAGCTTCGACGGAACGCACAATCGCCTGATGATCCTGCGTCACCGGAGCGATGAGCGCCGCTTCGCCCGCGAAAGCGATCAACCCGACGCGATCACCAGACGGACGGTCGATCAGGCGCAGGATGGCGGACTTCGCGGCATGCAGACGGTTTGATTTGCCCATGTCCTCGGCCAACATGCTTTTGGAAATATCGAGCGCGATCATCAAATCCACGCCGGGCCGCTCGACCTTGATCTCGCGATGGCCAAACAGCGGACGCGCCAGACTCACGAGCAATGCCACGACCGCCAGCAACCAGAGCGCGGTCTTGAATTTTCGTTTGCCGTAATCCACCGAGCGCAGCAACTGCTCGCGCAACCGCGCCGCGATCACGCGGTCGAGCATGGCTCGCTGGCGCCGCGCGCCCCAGCGGATGAGCAGGACGCACACCGGCACAACGACCAGCGCCGCCAGCAACCAGTATAGTACGGCGAACTTCATGGCAGCCGCCTCCAGACGGTCTGGCGCAAAAGCAATTCCAGCAGCAACAGCGCGAGCGCCGGGGCCGCGAACCACACCATCAGTTCGCGGTAGCTCTTCTGTTTGCCCTCGGTGAAGTGCGCCTTTTCCAGCTTGTCGATTTGCTGATACACGCTGCGCAGCCCGGCGAAGTCGGCCACCTGAAACGACTGGCCGCCGGTGAGCTTCGGCACCTGCACCATTTCGTTTTCGCGATCCTGGCGCAGCATCCCCATGTCCTTGAAGTCCACGACCTGAATGAGATGCACTTTGATTTCGAGCTTCGCGAGTTCCTTCGCCACATCCTTCGGTGGCGGGCCGGCATTCACCTGCTCCGCATCGCTGACGAGGATGATGACCTTGGTCTGATTCGTTGCGGGCAGAAGATGCTCTGCCGCGATCAAAAGACCCGAGCCGGGCGCGGTGCCGCGACCGGGCTTCTCGTCCTTGAGCCGCCCGATCATCCAGTCGTGATCCAGCGTCAGCGGGCTGATGAGAAAAGCGTCCATGTCGAACCGCACCGCGCCAATTTTATCTTTTGGCCGCGCGCGCAGAAATTCGCCAATGACTTTGATGAGCGCATCGGACCGCGAGACCTTCTTGTTCTCCATCATGAAGTCCTTGGTCTTCATGGTGCCGGAGAAATCCATGACCAGCATGATGTTGATGCCCTTCGCGTCCTCATCGCCCAAGCCCTTCTCCACCTGCGGACGCGCCAGCGCGAGCAACAGGAGTGCGAGTGCGAGGTAGCGAAAAGCCGCAAGCCACGACTTGCGACGAAAGCGCGCCTGCCGTGCGGCCGCGCGCAGCAACTCACCGGAAGAAAACGAAACCGCCGCCACCGGCGCGAACCGTCCGCGCAGCCAGGCCCAGAGCGGAATGAGCAACAGCAGCAACAGCATCCACGGCGCGGCGAAGCGAAAGGTTTTCAGCAACGGCTGGAGATCGGACCAGTTCACGAGCGCACCTCGACTTTCACAAGTGCGACGCGCGTTTCCGTCACGAAGCGCACCGCAGCCTGATGCTGCGCTTCCAACTCGATCAATTCGGCGCGGGCGCGGGCGAACTTCAGAAAGTCACAGGAGCCGAGAAACTTCGCGAGTGACAGACGATGCGCCGGTTCCAGCTTCGCCGAAGCAGCGGCCTCGACGAGAAATTCCTCCGTGGAACGGCGCGGGGCCACGATGCTGAACCTCCGCTCAATGTAGTGACGCACGATTCCAGAGACCGCGATGCCGTAGGGCCGCGAATTCTCCGGCGACATGAGCGCGCGCGCTTTCTCCAACTCAGCCAGCGCATCTTCGTGCGCGTGCGCGGCGGCTTGCGCTCCCTGAGCCGCACGGCGGGCGGCGTTGCGACGCTGGATAAACATCACGACTCCAACGACCAGTGCCGCCAACACCACCCACACCCACAACGGCGGGGCCGTCCACGGTTCGAGGAACCGCAAGTCGTCAATGATGTTCGTGGCGTTGTTCACGGATGCAGCCGGTGGTAGCGCGTTTCAAAAAACTTGGTCAGCGCCTTGAGGTAGGGCTGATCGGTTTGCACTTCGATGGTGTCGAGTCCGGCTTTGGTGAAGAGACGACGCAAACCCGTCAGTCGAGTCTGCGCACCGGTCGCGAACAGTTTGCGCGCCTCGGGGTCAGCGGTGTTGATCTCCAGCACTTCGCCCGTCTCGGAATCCTCGAAGGCAATCCAGCCCACGTCCGGCAGTTCGCGCTCGCTCGCATCCACCACCGGCACGGCGATGAGGTCGTGTTTGCGCCCGACAACTTTCAGCGCGCGCTCGAACTCTTTGTCCATAAAGTCGGAGATGACGAAGATCACCGCGCGGCGCGAGAGCGCGTGGCTGACGTGGTTCAGCGCCGCAGTGAGGTTTGTGCCCTGATGCTTGGGCTGATGCGTCAGAATCTCGCTGATGATGCGCAACACATGCTGGCGTCCCTTGGATGGCCGCACGTATTTCTCGGTCTTTCCCGTGAAGAGCAGCAGGCCCACGCGGTCGTTGTTGTGAATGGCGCTGAAGGCGAGCACGGCCGCCAGCTCCGCCGCGAGTTCGCGTTTGCTTTGATTCACTGAACCGGTGCCGCCCGAGGCGCTGGCATCCACCAGCAGCAGCACCGTCATCTCGCGCTCCTCGACGTATTTTTTGATGTAAGTCTCGCCGGTGCGGGCGGTGACGTTCCAGTCGATGCGACGCACCTCGTCGCCCGCCTGATAAAGGCGCACCTCGTCGAAGTCCATCCCGCGCCCCTTGAAGACGGAGTGGTATTGCCCAGCCATGAGATCCTCCACGAGCCGCACGGTGCGCATCTCGATGTGCCGGATCTTTTTGAGCCACTCCTTGGGAATCATGCGGGGAGGTAGCGCAGATTTGTAATCTGCTGTATCGCGGAATTGCATTCCGCAAAACGTAGATAGTTCAGGAGCTTCAGGACGAAAGTTGCGCTCCGCCGACTGCAAGTCGGCGATACGGCAGATTGAAAATCTGCGCTACGGGGTTTGGCGACTGATGCACCACACACCGCCAAAGCCGGCGGACGGGAAGGCTCAACTTTCATCGCATCCCTCACGGTACCGCAATCGTGTCGAGCAACTGCTTCACCAGCAGCTCACTCGTCACCTCATCCGCCTCGGCCTCAAAGGTGGTGATGATGCGGTGGCGCAACACATCCGGCGCGATGCTCTTCACATCCTGCGGCGTGACGTAACCGCGTCCGCCCATAAACGCCGCCGCCTTCGCCGCCAGCGTGAGATTGATTGTGGCGCGCGGCGAACCGCCGAAGCGGATCTTGCCCACCAGCGCCGGCGCGAGTCGCGCTGGTTCGCGCGTGGCGAAAACCAGTTTGATGATGTAGTCGGAAATCTGATCATCCACATGCACCTGATCGACGAGTTGGCGCATCTCCAGAATTTTCTCCGGCTGGATGATCGGCTTGAGCGGCTCGCGTGCGCTGGTCTTCGCCATCATGTGCATGATCTTCTTCTCCTCGGCCTCGGTCGGATAGCCGACCACGACCTTCAACATGAAGCGGTCCACCTGCGCCTCAGGCAGCGAGTAGGTGCCTTCCTGTTCGATAGGATTCTGCGTCGCCAGCACGAGGAACGGTTTCGGCAACGGAAACGTTTCCTCGCCGATGGTCACCTGCCGCTCCTGCATCGCTTCGAGCAGCGCGCTCTGCACCTTGGCCGGCGCGCGATTGATTTCGTCGGCGAGAATCAGGTTGGCAAAGATCGGCCCCTTCTTCGTCGAGTAAGTCCCCTCGCGCGGATTGTAAATCAGGTTGCCCAGCAGATCGCTCGGCAGCAGGTCGGGCGTGAACTGGATGCGCTGAAACTTCGTGTGGATGCACTGCGCCAATGCGCTGACGCACGCCGTTTTCGCCAGCCCCGGCACGCCTTCGAGCAACACATGCCCGTTCGCCAGCAGCCCAATTAGCAGCCGGTCGATGAGATGCCGCTGCCCGACGATGGACTTGGCCATCTCCTGTTGGATGCCAGTGATGAGCGGCGTCATCGCCTGGATCTGTTTGTTCAGCGCTTCGATTTCAGATTTCATGATTTATCCCCGGCGAGGACGCGGGTTTTAGCCGTTAAGAGACGGGCTTTTGCGCGGGCTATTCAGAATGCTTGGGTGACAATCCGGGAAACATTTAGAGAAGTGGAGCGGGCGAAGGGAATCGAACCCTCGTGTGCAGTTTGGAAGACTGCCGTTCTACCATTGAACTACGCCCGCATCCGAATGAGTGGCATTCTAGGGGGAGGCGACGGGTTGTCAATTGGCGGGCCATCTCCACCAGCTCGAGAAGGCCACCCGCCTATTGAGTGTTATTCTCCTGTTTCTCCGCGCAGGTCGGTGATCCTAATACGTTATACATGTCGAAGATCAGATGCTGGTAGATTCCCAGGAACTGAACGGCTCGCTGCACGGTTGGACAATTGCAAAAAAACTCGTGACCACACATGACGCCCGCCCGGAACCAAGTCTGGCCAGCGTGCTGAATGGGATCGATTCGCATCTTGGCTTCGCACAATGGACCCCATTTGCTTGACTCCTCCCAAAAACCTCGCGCTGCAATCGCTCGCCGAATGTCTTGGAGATCAAAGTTACCGGATGTCGCGTGGTTCAAATGAGCAATGTAAGCCAATTCGCTCATTGCAACCGCCGTCGCGGTTGAATGTTTCTTGAATGTGGCGATACCGGACATCTCCACTTCCACGCTGGCGAACGGCCCCTTCCAATCCGCAAAGAACTTTATCACCCGCGACTCCACTTCATCTTTCAGGCCCTCGGCCCATGTGTAGTGAGTTCGCCAAACTTTAGGGTCCGGAAGATAGAGGAAGCAGTCTCCATCCCGACTGCAAGTTCTCCAAAAAAATGCGACAAACTGCCCGCCTTCGCCGTAGAAGATTTGCCCAGAATCCTTTTTCGATTTGGACGTATCTACTGCCCAAGATGCAATCGAATCAGACATGGTGCCTGTAGTTTGATCGTTTTCAGCTAACTCTCGCAACTATCCTAGAAACGCCGCGTGGACCGCCTTCACCGCCGCCTCGCCTTTCGCGAGTTCGATGACCACGGAGATTTTGATCTCACTCGTGGAAATCATGTCGATGTTCACGCCTTCGTTGGCCAGCGTCTCGAACATCTTCGCCGCCACGCCAGAATGGCTGCGCATCCCGACGCCTACGATGGAGAGCTTGCCGATCTTTTCGTCGGCGATGATCTCGCGCACGCCGGTCTCGGCCTTGATGCCGTCGAGAACCTTCTGCGCCTTGAGCAACTCCGACTTGTCGAGCGTGAAGGAAATGTCCGTGGCTTTCGCGCCACCGGTGCCGCCGTGGCTGGCGGTCTGCACGATCATGTCCACATTGATGTTCGCGTCGGCCAGCGCCTTAAAGATGCGCGCGGCCACGCCGGGTTTGTCCGGCACGGCGGCGAGGGTGATCTTCGCCTGGTTCTTGTCGAGCGCGACGCCGCGAATCACGACATCTTCCATGCTGTTGGTTTCTTCTCTCACAATGGTTCCTGGGTTGTCGTTCAGACTGGAGCGCACTTCAAACACCACGCCGAATTTTTTCGCGAACTCGACCGAGCGCGACTGCATCACCTTCGCGCCCGCGCCCGCCAGTTCGAGCATTTCGTCGTAGGAAATTTCCGCGAGCTTGCGCGCGTTCGGCACGATGCGCGGGTCGGTCGTGTACACGCCGTCCACGTCTGTATAAATCTGGCAGAGGTCGGCCTTCAGCGCGGCGGCGAGCGCAATGGCCGTGAGGTCCGAGCCGCCGCGGCCCAGCGTGGTGATCTGGCCGTTTGAGGTCTGCCCCTGAAAACCGGCGACAATCACGACGTTCCCCGCGTCGAGCATGGCGTGAACTTCCTTCGGCGAGATGTTCTGAATCTTCGCCTTGGTGTGAACGCCATCCGTGACGATGCCCGCCTGCGCGCCCGTGAGCGACGTGGCCGGAATGTCCAGCGCGTGCAGCGCCATCGCCGCGAGCGCAATCGTCGTCTGCTCGCCGGTGGCCAGCAGCATGTCCATCTCACGCTCGCTCGGCAGCGGCATGATTTCCTTGGCCATCCGGATGAGATTGTCCGTCACGCCGCTCATCGCGGACACGACCACGACGATCTGATCGCCCTGCGCGCGATGTTGAGCCACGCGCTTCGCGACGTTCTTGATCCGGTCGGGATTCCCGACTGACGTGCCGCCAAATTTTTGAACAATGAGTGCCATTGAATCGTTTTCCGCCCGGTGCCAGCCCGGCGGGGAGGCGGACAGTAGTAATTGAACACCCAGTTGCAAAGCGGGGATTTTTGCGAAGGAACGGACCGCCGTGCTTGCGGGAATGACGGCCCCGGTTGGGCTTTGGACACGAGGCGGGAAAGCTTCGCAATCTGCTGAGACGAAGGTCGGCGTCACGTTGTAGCGCCGACTTTCCCGCCGACAGGTTGAGAGACTTTCCAGTCTCGCGTCGGTGCTGCCGGTCCGTCGCGCCCACATTTTCCCACGCGCGGGCTTGTCCGCGCCGCGCCGCTTGTCTATCCATGACGCCACCATGTCCAACTCACTGCGCCGGGTCACCGTGATGCTCGTCCTGCTCGCCGCGATCGCCGCCACGCGCGCGGCGGACTACCAGCTCTTCGCCCGCACCAATCTCCTCGCGTGGTGCATCGTGCCCTTTGACGCGAAGAAGCGCGGGCCGGAGGAACGCGCCGCGATGCTGGAGCAACTCGGCTTCAAAATGTTCGCCTACGACTACCGCGCCGAACACATCCCGACCTGGGACGTGGAGATGGAAGCGTTGAAGAAACACCGCGTGCAACTGACGGCGTGGTGGTTCCCCACGACGCTGAATGATGAGGCGCGCAAGATTCTCGGCGTGTTGGAGCACCACCAGATTCACGCCCAACTCTGGGTCATGGGCGGCGGCACTCCCACGAAGACCGACGCGGAACAACAGGCCCGCGTCGCCTCCGAAGCGAAACGCCTTCAGCCCATGGCCGAGGCAGCAGCGAAGATCGGCTGCACCGTCGCGCTCTACAATCACGGCGCGTGGTTCGGCGAGCCGGAAAATCAAATCGCCATCATCGAGCAACTGCGCGGCGCGGGCGTGACCAACGTCGGCCTCGTGTACAACCTCCATCACGGCCACGCCCACCTCGCGCGCTTTCCCGAACTGTTGGCGAAGATGAAGCCGCATCTCGTCGCGCTGAATCTCAACGGCATGGTGGCGAACGGTGAAACGACCGGGCGAAAAATTCTTCCGCTCGGCCAGGGCGATCTGGATTTGTCGCTGCTCAGGACGATTCGCGACAGCGGCTGGCGCGGGCCGCTCGGGATTTTGAATCACACCGACGAAGACGCCGAGGCCCGCCTGCGCGACAACCTCTCCGGGCTCAACTGGCTCGTGCCGCAACTGAACAGCCAGACGCCCGGCCCGCGTCCCGTGCCGCGTTCGTGGGTCGATCCGGGAGTGGCGCAACAGCAGACGCCGGCGAACCGCGTCATTTCACAGCCGGCCGCTCCGAAGCAGCCATGAACTCCGCCAGTCACGAAACCGCGCCCGCTTGGTTCTGCGTGCGCTCGCGCCCCAAGCACGAGCACATCGCCGCCGCGCGTTTGCGCGAGGCGGGGCTGGAAGTGTTTCTCCCGCGCCTCCGTTTCAAGAAGGGCAGCGTGCGCGGTCCGGTGTGGGTCACGGAAGCGTTGTTCCCGAATTATCTTTTCGCGCGCTTCAGCCTGGGCGCATCGCTCCGCCTCGTGCGCAGCGCGGCGGGCGTGAGCCAGGTCGTCCACTTCGGCGAGATCACGCCCGCCGTGCCGGATGAAGTCGTGAACGAACTGCGTGCCCGCCTCGGCACGGAGGAACTGCACGTCATCCCCGAGAACTTTGCGCCGGATGACCGCGTGCAAATTTCCGGTGGCGTCATGCACGGCCTGAGCGCCGTCATCACGCAAGTGATGCCCGCGAAAGAGCGCGTGAAAGTGCTGCTCGAATTCCTCGGCCAGCAGACCAGCGTGGAAGTCAACGCCGCCGCGCTGGTGAAAGAATCCGGCCCGCGCGAGAAGTTGCTTTGAACTCTGGCCACAAAGACTTCCTTCTCGCGCTTTCACAAGTCCCCTGTTAATTCCCACCGCAATTCGCATGGCGAAAAACTTTTCCAGCTTCAGCAAATTGCTTCTCAAGGCGAAGACCGAAGAGGAAGTCAAACACGCCTACGCCGGGCATTTTGAATTGGATTACGACACGGAGTTTCACCACGACCTCTATTCGCCGGAGATTTTCTTCGAGTTCAAATTCGCCCGCAGCCTGCGCAAGCGGGACACGCGCGCGGCGGTGCTGGCCCAGGTGATTTACTACGTCCGACGGCTCCGTCTCGGCCACGCGGACAAGGTGATCCCGCCGGTGATTTGCGTGGCGGATTCACGGCAATCCTTCTTCACCGAGACCCGGAAGTGGCAGAAGTTTTTCAACAACGACAGCAAATACGACTGGGAACTCGCGCCCAGCCAGCCGGACGAAAGGCTGGTCGCGGATGTCGCTGCGTTTGCCGACACCGACGCCATCAAGGTCTTCGACGTGCTGGACGAGGCCGAGTATGAGCTGTTCACCCAGAGCCTCACGCATCACCGCGCGACCCAGACGGAGTTTGATTTCCGGGTCAAGAAGCTGATCACCGAAGAGAACTTCGAGGAAGTTTTCGCCTACTGGAACCAGTGCTTCGGCGACTCCGTGCGCAATGGCACCAAGTCTTCACGCTACTTCCTGTGCGACATCCAGCAGGGCCGCTCGCTTTATGACCGGCAGGAGAACAAGGTGGTCTTTCTCATCGGCCCAGAGGAAAAGCGCGCGAAGAAAATCCTGCCCAAGGAGTACGAGTGGTTCTGGTCGAACTACGAAAAAGTTACGGACCCCGGTGCAGTGCGCAACATCCTCGCGAAGGTGGATCGGCTGACGGACGATCCCATCCGTCGGTTCACCGGGGAATTTTTTACGCCCGTGGCCTTTGCGCGCAAAGCGCACAGCTACTTGGAGCGCGTGGTTGGCCCGAAGTGGTGGACGAAGAATTATCGCCTCTGGGACATGTCCGCCGGCACGGGCAATCTGGAATGGTTCCTTCCGGCGGACGCCTACAAGAGCATCTACCTCTCGACGCTGCATCACGAGGACGTGCAGCACTGCCAGCGCGTCTTCCCCGGCGCGACGGTCTTCCAATACGACTATTTGAACGACGACGTGGAGAGCGTGTTTGATGACGAGTCACTGTTCGACCGCCAGCGCAAGCGCCCGGACAATCTCCTGCGCGACCTGATGAATCCGGACATCAAGTGGATCATCTTCATCAATCCGCCTTTCGCCACGTCGCAGAAAGCAGGCTACTCCGGCGAGAGCAAAAAGAGCGTGAGCGACACGAAGATTCGTCCGCTCATGCACGCGCAGGGACTCGGTGAAGTCTCGCGCGAGTTGTTTGCGCAGTTTCTCTTTCGCATCCGGCAGGAGTTCGGAGGCAAGCAGGCGCACCTCGGACTTTTCTCCACACTCAAATACGTCAACTCAAACAACGACCAGAAGTTCCGCGACCAGGTTTTCCAGTTCACGTTCAAGGACGGCTTCGTGTTCTCGTCGGCAAACTTTTCTGGGACCCAGGCGGCCAACCCATTCCCCGTCGGCTTCCTGGTCTGGGATTTGGCGAAACAGAAGAAACTCGAAGCGCAGAAGATGGAAGTGACCGTGCTGGACGACGACACGAGCAAGATCGGCCGCAAGCTGCTGGTCTCTGAACACCGCGACCGTTTTCTGAGCAAGTGGATTGATCGCGTGCCGGCCACGGAAATCTTCCCACCGCTCGGCGGAGCGATCACGGTCAAAGGCGACAACGGAGATGTTCGTGACCGGGTGGCGAACGGTTTTCTCGCCTCGCTCATGTGCAAGGGCAACGACGTGCAGAACTACAACAACGTGGCGCTGCTCTCCGGCCCGTATGTCAGCGCGGGCGCGTTGTCGGTTGTGCCGGAGAACTTCGACCAGGCGATGATTGTCCACGCCGTGCGCAAAAACGTCCGCAAGAGCTGGATCAACGACCGCGATCAGTTTCTCCAGCCGGAGGAAAAGCCCGAGGCAAGTTTTGTTCGCCGTTGCGCCGTCTGGAGTCTGTTCGCCGACTCCAACCAGACCGCCTCGTTGCGCAACGTGGCTTACGACGGAAAGGTTTTTCAAATCGTGAACCATTTTTTCCCGTTCAAAGTTTCGGTTGTGAAGAAATGGGAGATTTCCGACTCCGACATCACGCGCACGCTTCAACAGGACGATGACAATCGCTTCGTTGCCAACTGGCTGGCTGGCCAAAAGCTGGATGCGGAATGCGAAGATCTTTTGGAAACGGGCCGTGGTCTCTACCGGGCTTTTTTCAAAAACTTCAAAGACCTGCCCACCTCCAAGTTCAAAGCCGAGCATTGGGATGTCGGCTGGTGGCAGGTGAAAAAGTGCCTCGTGGAAGCCGGCCTGGAGAAGGAACGATTCGCGCGCGTCGAGGAAATCAAGAAAGCCGTGGGCGGGAAGATTCGCGACGAGGCCATGGCCTTGGGCATCATCACCGCCGCCTGATTAGGTCCGCGCCACCAGCATCACGTTCGAGTCGCGTCCTGCCTCGCGGTTGAATTCCCATGTGGTGAAGCCCGCGCGGCGCAGCATCGCTTCGATCTGGGCGAGGGTTTGGAAGTGCAATCCTTCCTGCGTGCGGTTGTGGCCCACGCGGGTGGCGAGCTTTTCAAAGAAATGCACGCGGCGATGCGCGCCGCTCTCCGCGCGCGCGCCGTCGCGCAGGATGAGCACGCCGCCGGGACGCAGCGCGCGCCGCGCCTTGTCCAGAATCGTCTGCTGCTTCTCGGGCTGCCAGTAGTGCAGCACGTCGAGCAGCATCACGGCGTCGCACGCGGGGTAATCGAAGTTCAGCACATCGCCGTCCTGAAACTGGATGCGCGGGTGATCGGGCGCGGTGCGGCGGGCCACGCGGATTTTTTCCTCGTCGTAGTCCACGCCGAGAAACGTGCGCGTGTCGGTGAAGCACGAGAGCCAGTGCGTGGCCATCCCGTAGCCGCAGCCGAGATCGAGCACGAAGCCCCGGCGCGGCACCACGGCGTCGAGCGCGGCGAACACCGGGTCGGTCTTCATCTTCCAGAACACGAACTG
>JBBQYK010000072.1:0-16168 GCA_038208765.1 Verrucomicrobiota bacterium | reverse complement strand
CAGGGCTGACGCATCTTAACTGGCGAGGAGTTGGCGGAGGTAATCGGGGTCGAGGGTGGCGCGCAGGCGCTGGCTCTTGAGGCTGCGTTTGTTTTCCTTGTCCTGCCGCAAGAGGTTGATGGCCACCCGCCGGGTGGCGGCCAGGTTCTCCGCCGCATGGCCGGTGCGGGCCCGGCTCTGGTCTTCGCCAAACACCACGTCCAAGACCCAGTGCAACTGGTTCTCGATCTTCCAGTGGCCCCGCACGGCCCGCGCCACTTTGGCCACGTCCACCGCCAGGCTCGACAGGTAGTAGCGCCGTTCCACGCTCTGCTTCCCCTTCACTGCGCGCACGCTCTCGACCACCGCCACGCTGCGCAAGCCCTCCCACTGCGCCCGGTCGGCAAACCACGCGATCTGCTCCGTCTGCCAGTAGCGCCGCACTTCCACTCGTCCGTGGCCTTTGTCGGTCGTCTCCACAAACGCCAGCGTGGGATCCTTCCGCGCCACCGCGTCGTCGAGAAAGGTTTTAATCTCCTGAAAGGCCGTGGGCTGGTTGCCCTTGAGGGCCAGCACGTAGTCGGCGTCGGCCTCGATGATTTCTTTCGCGATGTTCTTCTGACAGTGCAGCGCGTCCGCCGTGAGGATGCAGCCGGCCAGTTCCAGCGCGCGCAACAGTTCGGGCACGACGGTGATCTCGTTGCTCTTGGTGCGCGTCTTGCGCTGGCCCAAAAGCAGCCCGCTCTCCGTGGCCCAGGCGCTGACGATCATCCGCACGTCCTCGCCCGCGCGCAGCGCACGGCGCACGCACTTGCCATCGAGCGCGACCACTTCGCCGCCCAACACCGTGCGCACACTCTGCGTCCAGCGCGACAGGCAGTCCGCGAAGACTTTGGGATCCAGCGCCTGAAAGACGCGGTTGAACGTGTCGTGACTGGGCACGCCGCCGCGCAAGGTGAGGAAGGTGCGCAACCAGACCAGGCGCACCCGCGCGAACTCCTCCATGTCGTAGAAACTCTCGCCCCGACAGAGCAGTGTGCAGAGGGCGATGACCAGCAACTCGACCAGATCATGTTCTCGGGTGCGGGCCACGCGCGGGTCGGGCACCTCCTCCAGAATGGTGAGGAGGCTGCCGATTTTGGTTTTCGGAACACTTTGATGCGCATGCATCCCGCCTCATGTACACAAGGTATTTACAATGTACATACAAATCTTTGGCGAAGATTTTTGATGCGTCGGCCCTGTGGCCTGATTTCGGGCCGGAGCAGCGGACCGCCGAGTCCGCGGTCTCCAAACCATCTCCGTCCAATTTCCGAAACGAGGAACCACGGAAGACCCGGAGCACACGGAAGGCGGGCCAGCCTTCCAATAGGACCCTTGCCGAACAAATTTTGCCCTCCTGTCCTTGCTCCTCCCGTTTCCGTGTGTTGGGTGTCTTCCGGGGTTTGAGCTTCATGTGGTTCAGCAGACCTGGCTGTCCGCTCCTCCGCAAATCAGTCCCGGCGCTTCGCCTGGTTCCGCGTGTTTTCCGCCAACGCGTCTTCGCCCGTGCGCAGCCGGTTGTTGACGCGCAAACTGTCTCCCCATTCGCGCGCGAAATCCCGTTGGAGCCGGTAATTGATCAGCGCGGTGATGAGCATGGCGAGCAGCGCGCCCAAACCCGCCAGCGTCATGTCCTTGTGCGCGTCCCAGATGTCGCCCTGCGTGCCGAGGTAGGCCGCGCCGAGATCGCCGCCCAGCACTTCCGCCACACCCCATTCGATGATTTCAAACAGCGCGGACGAGGACAGCGTGAGGTCGAGCGGCAGGAAATAGCCCCAGAACCCGCGCACGTTGGCGACGCGCAGGAAGATTTCCCGGATCGGATAGGCGAGCAGGAATCCGTAGAGAAAGTGAACGACGCGATCAAAGTTGTTCCGCTCCCAGCCGACGAGACTGTTGAACGTGCGGCCCGTGAGTTTCTGAAACCACACATCATAAGGAACCTGGGCGTAGGTGTGATGCGCGCCCACGGCGTGCAGGCAGAAGAAAAGAAAGATCAACGTGTAGGAAAGCCTGGAAAACAAAACGCGGCGATGAAACACCGCGACCGCGATGACAAACAGCACGACCAGCACATTCTCCACCGCCCAGTCGGCGCGATACCAAGGACGGATGGCCAGCGCGCACCAGAGCACCCCGAAGATGACTCCGAGGATCAGCAGATATTTACGGTGCGAGATTGGCGCGGCCATGCGCGGGATCCTAGGTGCGGCGACGGCCAGAGTCACGGCTTCAGACGAGGCGCGGGCTTCTTGAAACATTGGCGCGTGGTCGGCCCCTTCGGCCAAACCTCGAAGCCCAAATTGTCCAACTCCATTCTTGCAAAGGCGACTTCGTTGTCTAACTTCCCCGTCCCGCGCCCGGCCTGTTTCGAGGCGCGGGGCAACAAAACTTAGAATTTTATGCCAACAGCAAACGATCTTCGCCGCGGTATGGCGATCATTCACAACGGCGACGTCGCCGTGGTTCTCGAGACGCAGCATCGCACGCCGGGCAACCTGCGCGCCTTCGTCCAGGCCTCGCTCCGCAGCATCAAGACCGGCAAGACCGCCGACGTGCGCTTCAGCTCGACCGAGAAGGTCGAGGTCATCCCCATGATGACCACGAAGATGGAGTTCAGCTACAAGGACGGCGAAGACTTTGTGTTCTCCAACCCGGAGAATTACGAGACCGTGACCTTGCTGATGGACCTCGTGGGCGACGCGAAGAATTATCTCGTCGAGAACTGCGCCGTCACCGTCACCTTCGTGAATGAAAAGCCCGTCTCCATCGAAATTCCCTCCAGCGTCGTCCTGACTGTGACCGACGCGCCGGATGGCGTGCGTGGCGACTCCGCTAACAACGTGCAAAAGGCGATCATCTTGGAAACCGGCATCACCGTGCAGGCCCCGCTCTTCATCAAGACCGGCGAGAAGATCAAGGTGGACACCCGCACCGGCAAATACATGGAGCGCGCGTAAGGCTCGCGATTCAAAATCTCCAAGCCCGCCCGCGAGGGCGGGCTTTTTCATGGCCGTGACCACGACGACTTGCTGCGCAGATAAACGCAGGCGTCGATGGATCGGACACGAAGGAAAGTTCCACCCGCCTCCCGCCCGAATCAGGTCTTTTCCCCGCCGCACGGTTCGTGTTCCATCGCGCGCATGAGCAAGACGGCATTGATTTTCGCAGGCCAGGGCGCGCAGACGGTTGGCATGGGGAAAGACCTCGCGGAGAATTTTCCCGTGGCGCGCGCGTGGTTCGACCGGGCGAATACGGCGCTCGGCTACGACCTCGCTGCAATTTGTTTCACCGGCCCGGACGCCGAGTTGACGAAGACCGAGAACGCGCAGCCGGGAATTTTCCTCGTGAGCTGGGTCGCGTTTGAGCTGCTCAAGGAACGCGTGCCGTCGCTGAAATTTGAGGCGACCGCGGGTTTGTCGCTCGGCGAATTCACCGCACTCGCCGCCGCAAGCGTGATGACTTTCGACGACGCCGTTCGCGTGGTGCGGCAGCGCGGGCGTTTCATGCAGGAGGCCTGCGAGGCGACGCGGGGCGGCATGGCCGCGATCATCGGACTCGATGAAGCCGCGACGCGCGAAGTCTGCGCGCAGGCCGGCGTGGAACTCGCGAACTTGAACTGCCCCGGCCAGATCGTCATCTCCGGCCACGCGGACAAGATAAACGCCGCGTGCGAACTGGCGAAGGCGCGCGGAGCCAAGCGCGCGCTGCCATTGAACGTCGCGGGCGCGTATCACTCCGCACTCATGGCCAGCGCGCAGCCGAAGCTCGGTGATGCGCTCAGCAAAATTTCCCTCGCCGCTCCGAAGGTGCCGGTGATTTCCAACGTCACCGCGCAGCCGCACACCACGCCCGCCGAGATTTCGCAGCGGCTCGTCGAGCAAGTCACGTCCTCGGTGCGCTGGGAGGAGTCGATGCGTTACCTGCTCGCGCAAGGTTTCACCCGCTTCATTGAGCTGGGGCCGGGCACGGCCTTAAGCGGTTTCATGAAGCGCATCGACAAGGGCGCGCAGGTGTGGAACGTGGCGGACGCGGCGAACCTCGAAGCCACGGTGCAGGCGCTGCGCGATTAAGACTGCGCCAGCCTCCTTGTCCTCCCTGAGAGAGTCCCAGAGGCGCTGGCGGGATCTTTCGCACTGGACGACCGTTGGCCCGTCAGAACCAGGCTGGAGCCTGCCCCCACTCGGCCAGCGGCTCGCGAAACATCCGAAGAGGTCAACTCCCCGACCGGTTCCACGGCCGCGTGGTCACGCGCAGTTCGGCGTCGATCCGGGGCGTCAGACCGGGCTTGGTCGCGACCGGCACGGTGAAGGTCAGGCCGCCGTCCGGCGTGTGCGTTACGTTTTTCATTTCTGGCAAATCCTCCTCGGCGGGACTGGGGTAATCACTTTCGAAACCGGCGAGAATGGTCCACTTCGACGCATCAGCCGTCTTGGTCGAACCGGGCTGCGCCACCACGAACAGGCGGTCGCGGAAAATGTAGCCGCCTTCGTAGTGCGTGCCGAAGAAGATGCGCCGGTCCACCTCGTACTCCGGCACCAGCACGCGCAAATCCACGGCGAAACTCACCGAGCGACGCTCCTCCTTTTTCTCCCCGCCTTTGGCCGTGGTGTCGTCCTGGCTTTGGGCCTGGGAGAGAAATCCAGAGAACAGGTGCTTGCGAATCGGGCCGTTCTGCACCAGGCCGTTTTCCAAATGCGCGGGCGCGGGATTCGGGAAATTCTTCCGCTCCTCTTTCGATGGCTCGCGGATGAGCACGGCGGAATTCTCCTGCACCGTGCGGCGGTGCATCTGCCACAGCACGCCGCGCACGCTGACCACCGTTTCGAGATGATACGCGCAATGAATCCGGGTCACGTCGCCCTCGGCTGCGGTCAGCACCTGGGGCGGGAGCGAGAGGTTGCTGATCTCCACCGCGCCGTCCACGCGGAAGTTGCCAAAGAAGAAGCGCGTCATGTTCTGATAGCCTTCCTCGGAGTTGACCACGCCGAAGTAGCCCGAGTGGCTGCGATGCACGAAGGCGCGCGGGGAATTCACCACGCGCTTCACGTCCTGCCCGGCGGCGTTCTTCCTCGTTTTCTCACCCCAAGTCGTGGCGTTCTCGACGCGCACGAGGCCGTCGCTGATTTCGCCCGCGCCGAAACGAGACAGCCCCTTGAGCACGCTGTAGTCGTGCGCGTTCGTGCCCACGAGGTTGAAGAACCGTTCGGGGTCAAAATTCTTGAGGAACGAAACGTCGGTCTCGCCGCTGTCCTTGAACTGCTTTTCCACGCTCAGATATTTCGCCATGCGTTCACGATTGAAGTCGCTGGTGTTGTTGCGCGTGAGCCAGCCGGGGACGTTGCCGATCAGTTTCATGTCCACGCCGTTGTGCGGCGTGGCGTAGGTGAAGACCTTGTCCACGGCTTCCCGAGCGGCGGCCATGCGCGGGTCTTTCCCCAACTTATCGTTTTGCAGGAAGCAGCGGCAGACCAGCCCACCCATGGAATGCGCGGCGAGATAAACGCGGAAGTCCTCCGGCGCGACCGGCTGCTTTTTCTCCGTCACGCGGGAGCGCAGCTTGAGGATGAGTTCGCCGAGGCCGCGCGCGAAATGCTCCATCGAAGGCACTTGACCCACGCCCAGGTCTTCCGACGCCTCCTCGTAGTAGCGATAGATGACCACGGATTTATAGGGCACGTCCTCCTCGCCCTGTTCGTCCGCCACCTGATCGAGGCCGGAGGAATACACGTCCCGGTATTCGTGCTCTTCGAGCAGGCGCACCAGCGGCGACTCGAAGAAGTATTTCCGCAGCGAGCCGTCCCAGGCCTGGCGGCATTTGGCCGAGCCAATGTTGAAGCCCATGTAGGGGTCGGCCACGGTGTCCTCGATTTCGCCCTGCGTGCCGGCAAACCCGCGCACGTAGATGATGGGGTGGAAGGGGTGGGGCATAGGTTTTGGTAGTTAGAGTTTAAAAGTTGTACCTCCAGCCGACGTTGACAGTGGAAGAACCTTCAACATCCAGCGGCAGCTTGCCGTCGATGTATTCGAGGAAGACGTCGCCAGGGAACAGCAAGGTGGCCTTGAAGTAGGAGGTGTTGTCCAAATCAGCGGCGCGAATCGAATCGGGCGCATCGAACTCGTGGTAGTAACGCCATTGCAGTTCGAGCGACAAAACCTTGTCCTCCGTCAGCGCCAGCAGCTCGGCGCGAAAACCGACGCCGAAATGGGCCCGGGCAAAGACGTCATCCTCCCCGCCGGTGATCGCCTCGCGCGAGTCGTTGTTCGAGGCATCGACGAGCGCCGCTCCGCCGTAGAAGTACGGCCCGCCGTTGCGGTTGCGAAAATCGCGCGGCAGCCGGTATCCCCGGATGATCTGAAAAGGTTTGTCGAACCAGTCCGGTTTCAAAATGGCCCGCCACTGCGTGCTGCCTACGACCTGGATGTCGTCAAACCGCTGGTCCGTCTCCGCATTGCCATCCACGTCCCACGCCAGATAAAGCGGGCTGTAAATGACGCTGCGCGCGGCCACGGTTTCCAAATCCGCCCGCACGCCGCGCGGATCGCGGACATACCACACGCGGCGCACATCATCCGCCTCGATGCTGGAATAAGTCGTGACGTCGGGGTGCTCCTTTACGTACTGGCCCATGTGACTGTTCGCCTCGCCCACAATCTTATCCATTTCCAACCGAGCCGCCCGGCCCGCGTCCGTGGTCTTCCCGTCCCTCCAGATTTTATGCTGCTTTGACCAGTTGATCTCCATGTCCCCGAGCGCTGCCGCCAGCGCGGTCGCCCGGTCGGCCACCTGGCCTTTGAGAAACGTGTCCGGCCAAAGGTTCGCCACCGTCAGCCGCAGCCCGTGTTCGAGCAGGCGGTGGGGCGATTTGCGGGCTTCGAGGGTGATGAGACCTTCCGAGCGGGCGGACAGATCAAGAAAGGTGTTGGGCCGGTCCAGAAGATTGGAGACGACCTTGCGCTCATATTTGTAATCGAGACCCAGGGTGCTGTTGTCGCCATCCGTGCGCGTCAGGGCCTTGAGGTTAATGGTGAGATTGCTGCTCAGCCCGAAGAGCGAACTGAAACTCTTGGTGAACGTTTCCAAATCGCCCGGGGCCGGAGCCGCGAAGGAAACCGTGGTGGTGGAGACGGCGACCGCGACCGCGACCGCCATAATCGTCAAAAAACGAGCCAAAATGTTCATGCGTCAGCGGGTCAGGACCGTTTTACATAACCGCGCACCGCCGCGTCTAGCAGCGCCTGCATGGCGCGGCCCTCCTCTTCGGCAATCCGCGCGATTTCGAGCACGACGCCGCCCGTCGCGTCATACCGAAACAGGTGCAAATACGTCTGCATGTCCGTGGCAAACCGCTCGGCCTCGGAGCGAATCTGGCCCGGCAAAGAACCACGCTGATGAAAGGACAGTTGCTGGATCGTCCCCGCCTTGAAGTCTTCAAAATCGACCATCACGTCCGTCCAGCCCTTCGTGCGGCAAAATCGTTCGATGGTGCGTTCCAGCTTGTCGCGAAATTCCAGTGAAGGTTCCTCCGCATCCAACACCGCGAGCGCGGAGCGCGACCCGGGCAGCGGCACTACTTGCCCAGCCCCGACCTCGCGCGGGATCTTCTTCACGACGCGATTCTTCGCCGGCTTCTGGCGGGACGCGGTCTTTGTTTTAGCCGTTATCCCCAATAAGCGTTTGGGGACGGGTTTCTTCGAGACCGGTTTCGTTTTCTGTTTTTTCATACGGGATGGTGTGGGGCGCGACGCGCCCTTCAGGCTGCGTTCTTCCCGTGGGCTTTCGCCGCCGGTCGTCGCGCAGCGTCGTCTTGCGGATGGTGGCATCAACGGTGGCGTCGTCTATGCGAGTGCAACTTTTTCAGTGAAAAAGTGATCTACGGAAAAAAAGAAAATGGGCCGCCGCGCCCCTGCGGCGGCCCCACACAGCATTGCAGCCGTGTCCCCCAAAAAACGAGCCGGAACGCTGACGCGCCTGGGAGCTGAAGTGCGTGGCGACATCGGTGGCCGAACCTAGCGTTGGACAGACCGGACTCATCTGGGCCAATGCTTTCAGATTGGGGCCGTGGGTCGCAAGCCGGGCGCAGTAACCGGATGCGACAAAGGAGTAACCGGATGCGACATCGCGGAAGGAGCCGCGAGTACGGTCGCGGACTGCGACACGAAGGCGCGCTGCTGCTGGTACTCCACCGGTGTGCAACCCAGACACCGGCGAAAGAGGCGGAAAAGGCTCTGCGGATGATCAAAGGCGAGTTCTGCCGCCGCCTGCTTGGGAGTCAGACCCTGATCCAGCAGTTCTTGCGCATCCCGCATTCGCTGCCCCGCGAGCCATTTTCGTGGCTCGCAGTCAAAAGCGCCGCGAAAACGCCGCTCGAAAGTCCGGGGCGTCAGACGCAACGCGCCGGCCAGCCGCTGGGACAGATATTCACTCCGCCGCGCCAGTTGCGCGATTTCAAGGGCGGAAAGCCATTGGGGCGGATTGGTTCCGGTCAGCAAATGATTCTTCTTCACATAAGGTAATAGGGTTGAGCACCTCCGTTTCTATCAACATTCCTAAAATATTTTTCCCGGACGGGATGTCTCCGTCCGTCCGGGCGTCAAATTCTCCCGCTCCCGTGCTTTGCTTTTGACATTCCCCCGCGCGCTTCTGACCTTACCGCCCGTGTCACGGCTGCCCTTTGAACTCGCGCTCGCGCTGCGCTACCTGCGCCCGCGCCGGACGTTCGTCTCCATCATCACGCTCATCGCCATCATCGGCGTGATGCTCGGTGTGGCGGTGCTGATGATCGTGATCGCGGTGATGAGCGGCTTCGACCGCGAGTGGCGCGACAAGATTCTCTCCGCGAACGCACATCTGAAAGTGGTCGGCCTCGGTGGCATCACGCCCGACTACCAACGGCTCATGCCCATCATCGCCCGCCATCCGCAGGTCAAAGGCGTGGCCCCGTTCATCCTCACACAGGTCATGCTGCAAACGCAGCCGGCGGACACGAATGAGAATCCGCAGATCAGCGGGCCGGTCTTGCGCGGCATTGACCCGGAGCGCGAAGGCCAGGTGAGCGTGCTGCCGACGAGCGTCTTTCGCGGCACGTTCGATGTGAGCGGACACGGTTTGCTCATCGGCAGTTCGCTCGCGCACGAACTTCGCGTGGACGTGGGCGATCACGTCGCCGTGCTCTCGGCAAAAACTTTGGGCCAATGGCTGAAGGCGCAAAAACGCGAGGGTGCCCTGCCCGTCCCGGACGACTTCACCGTGCGCGGCATCTTCAACGTGGGCTTCGATGACTTCGACCGCATGATGATCGTGTCCTCGCTGGAGACGGCGCAGGATTTGCAAAAGCTTGACGGCCAGGCGCACGGCCTGCACGTCATGCTCCATGATCCATTTCGGGTGGACGCCGTGATCCTCGACCTGATGCGCGACCTGGGCCCCGGCTACAATCTGATTTCGTGGATGGATGAGAACTCCACGATTTTCAACGCGCTCGCGACCGAGAAAACGATGATGTACATCATTCTCTTCGTGGTCATGATCGTGGCCGCCTTCGCCATCGTGAATTCCGAAATCACCTTCGCGGTGAACAAGATTAAGGAGATTGGCCTGCTGAAATCCCTCGGCGCATCCAACCGGCAGGTCATGTGGATTTTCCTCGGCCACAGCATTGCGATTGGTGTCTTCGGCGTCGGCCTGGGCTTTGCGTTGGGCTGGGTGTTCCTCAAGAACCTGAACAACATTCTGAAAGCCGCCAGCACCTGGGCGAAGTTCGATTTGCTGCCGCCGGAAATCTACAAAATTTCCCAGGTGCCTTACGAACTGCTGCCGTTGGACGTGGCGATCATTTGCGGTGGCGGATTTCTCATTTGCATCCTCGCCGGACTGCTGCCCGCGTGGCAGGCCAGCCGGCTCCAACCCGTGGAGGCGCTGCGCAATGAGTGACATGGCCTCCACTCCTGCGAGTTCCGCGCCGCTGCTCGAAGCGCGCGACGTGGTGAAGAGCTACCCGACCGGCAAGAGCGAACTCATCGTGCTGCGCGGCGTGAACTTCCGCGCCGGGCGCGGCGAGTTCGTGGCCATGCGCGGTGCGTCGGGCGCGGGCAAGAGCACGCTGCTCCACTTGCTCGGCGGACTGGACAAACCCAATCGCGGAGAAATTCTTTTCGACGGCAAAATTGTTTCCCAACTCTCCAACCCCGCGCTAGCGCACTTGCGGAACGTGAAGATGGGCTTCGTGTTTCAGGCCTATCATCTCTTCCCCGAGTTGAACGCGCTGGAAAATGTCTGCCTGCCCGCGCGCATGGCGCGCGTGCCGACGCGCGAAGCCGCAGAGCGTGGACGCGCCCTGCTCGCCCGCGTCGGCTTGGGCAAGCGCATGGATCACCGCCCCACGGAACTTTCCGGCGGCGAACAGCAGCGCGTCGCCATCGCCCGCGCGCTCATCAACAATCCCGAAGTCATTCTCGCCGACGAACCGACCGGCAACCTCGACTCGCACACCGGCGACGAAATCATCGAACTGCTCCTCACCCTCCGCGCCGAACGCCAGACCACGCTCATCATCGCCACGCACTCCGCCGAACTCGCCGCCCGCGCCCCGCGTGTGATCCAGATGCTTGATGGCCAAGTGGTATAGTGGGACGCTGTCATCGGGCCGCAGCATGGCTGTTTTCAATCCTGAAAGGATTGCATCACATAACCCAGGGTTGCCGAGTCCGCGAGGCTACCGTGGGTGACTGTTCAAATAAATTTCTCAACCCTGAAGGGTTGCATCAATGGTGCTCCCGCCATCTCTTGATGCAACCCATCAGGGTTGGTGACCTCATCGCACCGCCCACCCAGCGTAGCATCTCGGCGACGCAACGCCGGGCTGGATTATCTGGATCCCTTCAGGATTCAAAGGCGGACGGCTCAAGGGGTACGGACGCGGAAAAATTTCAGGGCCGAGTTCGTGCCGATGTTGACCGACAGTTCCAAGGCGGGGCCGAAGAAGGAGTTGGTCTGGATCGGAGTCCACGTTTGCAAATCAGCGGAGCATTCGACCACGACAGGGAAATGATCTGGCACCTCGGTGAGCGTGGCGCGGAAGACGCCACCCTGCGAGATGACGTTGCTCAAGCGGGGCGGAGCCGCTGGAAACTCGTTGATGCGATAGACGCAAAAGCCCGCGCCGCCGTTGGCGATGAAAATCCGGTCGCCGACGATTTGAAACCCGTTCGCATACGACCCGGTGCCAAACTCGCTTGTCCAGACCGGACGGGCCGGATCAAACACGTCCAGGGTGATAAACCCGGCGAACTCCTCGGCCGGAGCCCAAAGGCCGAGAAACGCGACGCCGCGCGCGACCTGCAGCCGAGGCGGCAAAGCGGTGCCGGCGTAATGCACCCAACGGCCCAGGGCGCTGAGGGAACCGGACGCGTCGATCCGAAACGTGTCCAGGCTCAAAGGGCCGCTCCCGGACGACGCGAGATACAAAACGTCCCCGACGATCTGCAAATCCCCCGCACCAGGCTGGGCAAAGAAACCGAGAACAACAGGCTGTGCGGGGTCGGTGCAATCCACCGCATACAAGCCGGAACCATAGCTCGCGAGGTAGGCGATGTTCCCCACCACGCGCACCCGGACCACGCTGCCCGGAGGGCGATGCACACCGAGCCGGGTCACGTTCGTTGGCTGGCCGACATCCAGCACGCTCAAGCCGCCCGGACCGTCCGCCACGTAGAGGCGCGTGCCGGCCAGCACCGTGGACGTGGCCTCGCCTTTGGAGGGGTTCGCGCCGATTTGAAAAATGTTGGCCGCGTCCGTGACATTGAAAATCTGCATGCCCGCGCCGGACGCCGCGACGTAGGCCAGTCCGTTGGAGACAGTGACGCCGCGCGCGTAGCCGGCCGTGGGCTGGCTGCCGATCAGCACGGGACTCGCGGGATTGCTGACATCAAAAACACGCAACCCGTAATACAACTCGGCCACGTACGCGCGGTTCCCCACCACTTGCACGTCCACTTCCTCATGGCCCGCCTGCACGCAGCCGAGATTCTGCGCCATCTCCAGATGTTGCTTGTGGAGAACGAGCCGGGCCACGGCGCTCGTGACGGAGCCGTTGGGATTCGAGAGGACCATTTGATAGGGGCCGGCGTTGGTCAGCGTCACCGGGTTGATGGACAACATGACATTGGTCTGGCCCGGCAGCGGCTGCCCGTTGAAGAACCACTGGCGCGTCGGCGGCGGATAGCCGGTGCCGTCGGCGGTGAAGCCATTGGCGTCAATGTGAGGCCGCGCGTGTGCGTCTTGCGGCTGGAGTGTGAAAACCGGGAGCAGGCCGGCTTGTTGAAACACCACTTGATCCAGCGCCACGCCGTAGGCTTCCCATGCCACGGTGTCCTGATAATTCGAGTAGCCCCAGCGCAGCGTGTGCAAACCGACAGGAATCTCGAACTCGCGATATTCCCAGCCGCCCGTCTCGATGCGTTGCTCGATCAGGTTCGTGCCGATCCAAAACGTGATGCCTTCCGCCGGCGAGGACGCAGCCCAGAAAAATGAGAGCAGGCCCGGCCCGGTCACGCTCGTTTCAAGAAAACTCGTGGGGGTGTTGGTGAACGGCCCGAGTTGCACGGCATCCACGCCATCATACACGGACACAGTTTGCGGAATCCACCGCGCGGCCGGCTCGGCGTTGGTGGTGAAGGTGTTGCTCCACACGAGCGTGCTGTTATCGAGCGCCTCGGCCAGACTCATCAGACGCAGGTGCGCCACCGTGCTCGTCACCGAACCGAACACCGTCGAGACCATGACCGAGTAGCCGCCTTCCTGCGCGGGCGTCACGCCCGTCACGAAGAGTTCCGCGTTGGTCTCGTCGAGCAACGGCAGCGTTTCGTTGAAGAACCATTGATACGCGAGCGGCTGGCCGGAAAACGCGCCGACGTGGAACGAGGCGGTGTCGTAGTAGCCGGCCACGGTGTCCTGCGGCTGATTGGTGATGACCGGCACCGCGAGCGGCACCCACGTCACCTCATCCACCCAGCCGCGATCCGCGCCTTGGGTCAGGCTCGCGTCCTTGCGGTAAATCCACCACAGCGCGTGTTCGCCGTCGGGGATGAAGAAACTTTTCTGCTGCCAGCCGGTTTCGCCGGAAATCTCTGCCAGCACCGTCTCCGTTCCGGCGGCCAGTTCCCAGCGGGTGAATTGCAACACATCGAAGGATTCCTCAGACGACACCCTCCACCAAAAGCTCACGGTACCCGGCCCGATCACGCGCGCTTCGAGGAGTGAGAACTGCCCGTCCGTTTCAACATCGGTCAAGGATCCGCTGGACGCCGCATCCACACCGTCGTGGGTCACGTTGGTCTGGTTAAACCAGTTCGCGGTGCCAGTCGTGGTCCAGGCAAGGTTGGTGGTGTCGAGCGCATCGCCGAGCCAATACACGTCCAGTATGGCCACGGCGCTGGTCAGCACTCCGAACGCGTTCGAGAGCAGGGCAAAGTAAGTCCCAGAAAGCGCCGGCGTGGCGTTGGAAAAAAGCAACGTGGTGTTCGTGGCATCGGCGAGCGAGTTCGTGCCGTTGAAAAACCACTGCACGGTGGCCGGCTCGCCAATGTACTCCACCGTCAGTCCGCCGCTTCCATCGAGGAGAAGGTGGGTGTCCTGCGGCGGGCGGGTGATCACGGGCGCGAAGACCGGCGTGAATGTAACCTCATCCAGCCAGGCCAGGTTCCGTCCGCCTGGCGTGCCGTCAGTGCGATAGTATCCCCAACGCATCAGCGCCTCTTTCGGCACTGGAACCGTGCGCTGCTGCCAGCCCGCTTCGCCGCTGATGCGCGCCTTCTCGTCGTCACCGATTTGCAGCACTAGTACGTCTTGATTGGTCCGCGAAGAAACCTTCCACCAGAATGAAAGCCAGCCGGCGGTGGCGGAGGTCGCCTCCAAAATGGAGTAGCGGAAATCATCGGGATAATACGGCAGCTCGGCGCTCACCGCGGCGTCCACACCGTCGTGGGTGGTGTCCTGGGTGCCAAGCCACGGCGCGTGACCGTGGGTGGACCAGGCCAGGTTGGTGGTTTCAAGCAGCAGCGGAAAGGTGAAGACCAAGAGCCGCGCCACCGCGCTCGTCGTGGCTCCGAAGTCATTGGAGACAATCACGGTGTAATCGCCGCTCTGGGACACCAGCAGGTTCGACAAGACCAGCTTGGAGTCAGTCTGGCCGAGGAGCGGAGACTGGTCGCGAAACCATTGGTAGGAGAGCGGCGGCGCGCCCAGGGCTGACACCGAGAATTCTTTTTGCCCGCCTTCGGGAACGGTCGCTGGCTGCGGCTGAGTCAGAATTTTTGGGAACTGGGAGTATTGCACGTCGTCCAGCCACGCCGCGTCCGGGCCGGAACTAATGGGGATGGTTTCCGTGTAGGCCCAGGTCAGCGTGTGCTCGCCTTCGGGCACAGCGTAGGTGAGATATTCCCAGCCCGTCTCGCCCGTGAGACTGCCCAACGTGCTGCCATCAATCTGAAAATTGAAATGACGCCAGTTGGCGGGCGTCGCGACCTTCCACCAAAACGAAACCGCGCCCGGCCCGGTGACGGTCGTGTCGAGCCGTCCGCCGCTTCTGGTGCGCGCCGCGTCCACGCCGTCGTGTGTGACGGCGGTCTCGTAATGCCAGGGTGTCGAGCCGCGGCTCCAGACCAGTTCGTCATCCAAGGCAACCGGCACCTGGTTCCGCGTCACCGTCGCCACCGCGCTGGTCAGCGCGCCGTGGGCGTTAGAAATGACCACGGTGTAATTCCCGGCCTGCACCGGCTGTAGCGACGGAAGCAGCAGCGTCGCGTTGGTCCCGTCGGCGACGGCGTTGGTGCCGGACAAATACCATTGGTAGCTCTCCGCACCGAAAGCGGCGACGGACAAGGACACCATCGCGTCCGCCGGATAATCCGCGCCCACCGGCTGGGTCAGGAAAAGCGGCGGGAGCCACGGCACGAAGCTCACTTGATCCACCCAGACGCGCTGCGGGTTGCTGGTGGGCGGCCCCCAACCAAACTCGTGATAAAGAAAAGTCAGATTCTGGCCCGGCAGCGCAAACAGGGAAACCCGTGTCCAGTCCTGCGTCCGGTCCATGGAAAATGGGATGTCATCACCCAGCCGGACCAGCAACCCGCTCACCCCAAAATCCACCGCCGCCTTGCAATAAAAACTCACCTGGCCGGGCGCGGTGAACGTGGTCTCCAGCACGCCGTACCGGCTTGCTGGAAATGGCGGGGGCGATTGGACACAACTGGCCGCGTCCACGCCGTCACGCGTGACGTTCGTCTGTCCAAACCATTGCAAATCACCGTAAGTGGTCCATGAGAGGGGATAATCCAAGGCGTCGGCCAGCGACTGCGCGCGCGCCGGACAGATCATGCTGAGACACACGGCAGCGGCGCAAATCAGGACGACGATGGAAACAAGAAGTCGTTTTTTGCGGCGAGTCACAAACGGCGGATCAAAGTAACAGTGTCCCTCGGTGAACATGTGAAAGTGCTAACAAAATGTCAGAGGCATGGCCAAGCCGTTTGTTGCGTCCCCATCGCGCTGGGTGTGTCCGCCCTGCGCTGCTTGCAGTCGCTCGTTGAATCCAGCTAACTCATCCGCATGTCCACCATCGCAGTACTCGGAACGCTCGATACGAAGGGCGAGGAGCACGGCTTCGTCGCTGAACTCATTCGCGCGCGCGGGCACACCGCGCTGGTCATTGATGTCGGCACGCTGGAGCCGCCGAAGATTCTGCCGGACATTTCGCGCGAAGAAGTGGCGCGCGCGGCGGGCTTCGATCTGGCCGCGCTCGTCGCACGGCGGGATCGCGGTGAAGCCGTCACGGCCATGTCGCAAGGTGCGCCGATCATTTTGTCGCGCCTCTTGGCCGAGAAGAAAATTGACGGCGTGATTTCGCTAGGTGGCGGCGGCGGCACTTCGATTTGCACGGCTGGAATGCGCGCGCTGCCGATTGGTTTCCCCAAGCTCATGGTCAGCACGCTCGCCAGCGGCAACACCGCGCAATACGTCGGCGTGAAAGACATCGTGATGATGCCGAGCATCGTGGACGTGGCGGGAATCAATCGCATCTCCCGGCAGATTCTCACGAGTGCGGCGGGCGCCATCTGCGGCATGGTGGAAGTTGGAGTCCCCGTTGGA
>JBBQYK010000071.1:0-16192 GCA_038208765.1 Verrucomicrobiota bacterium | reverse complement strand
GATGAGTTCATCGAGATTCACAACCGCGGCACCAACGCCGTGAACCTGACCAACTGGCGCTTCAGCAAAGGCGTGAACTACACCTTCCCGACCAACACGATGCTGGCCGCCAACGCCTACCTGATTGTGGCGAAGGACATTCTCCGTCTGCGGACCAGTTACACGAACCTGAACACGACGAACTCGCTGGGCAACTACGCCGGCACGCTGGCCAACTCCGGCGAACGCGTCGTGCTCGACATGCCCGACACCGTCATCAGCACCAACCTGCTCGGCGTCGTGTCCACCAATCTCATTCGCATCCTCATCGACGACGTGACCTACGGCACCGGCGGCAAGTGGGGAAACTGGAGCGACGGCGGCGGCAGCAGCCTCGAACTCACCGACCCGCGTAGCGACAACCGGCTGCCCTCGAACTGGGCCGACAGCGACGAAACCACCAAGGCTGGCTGGACCAGCATGACGGTCAATGGCGCGCTCGACCACTTGGGCGGCTCCGGCAGCATGTGGAACGCGCTCCAGCTCTGGCTCTATGAGGCCGGCGAGTGTCTCGTGGACAACGTTTCAGTTTCCGTCACGCCCGCGAGCGTCCCGTCCGTCTCCGTGCCGAACGGCAATTTTTCCAGCGGCAATACCGGTGTGAACGAATGGTTCCTCCAAGGCACGCACCGTTACTCGTACATCGAGAACATCGGCGGCGCGAACGGCAACGTCCTCCACGTTGTCGCCCAGGATCGTGGCGACACCGGTGCGAACCGCATCAACAAAGTGCTCGCCAATTCCTACGGCTCCAACCAGACCGCGACCATCACCGCGAGCGTGAAGTGGCTGAAGGGCCGCCCGGAAATCCTGTTTCGCCTGCGCGGCAACGGCCTGGAAATTCCCGGCGTGATGAACGTCCCGAAAAACCTCGGCACGCCCGGTGCGCGCAACAGCCGTTTCGCGACCAATGCCGGCCCCGCGCTGACCGAGGTGGCGCACAGCCCCGTGCTGCCCGCCGCGAACGACCCCATTGTCGTCACCGCCCGCGTGCATGACCAGGAAGGCGTGGCCAATGTGCAACTGACCTGGCGCGTCGATCCGTTCGGCGTGCCCGCGAACCTGACCATGGTGGACAACGGCACCGGCAACGATCTCCTCGCGCGCGACGGCCTCTACACCGCGACCATTCCCGGCCAGCCGGACAACTCGATGATTGCCTTCTACGTGAGCGCCACGGACAGCAACGCGCTCGTTCGCACCACCAAGTTCCCGCCGACCGCGCCCACGAAAGAATGCCTCGTCCATATTGGCGACAAGCAGCCCGTGGCCAGCTTCGCCAGCTACCGTTTCTGGATGACCGACCAGACGCTTACGGACTGGATCACCGCCGAGAAGGTGAGCAGCGAAGTTTTCAAGGGCACCTTCATCTACGGCAACAGCCGCATCATCTACGATGCGGGCAGCCATTACGCGGGCAGCCCGGCCCACTCAAAACTCTACAACTCGCCCATGGGCACCAACTGCGATTATCAGTTGCTGCTCAAGTCGGACGACGCGCTGCTCAGCGAAACCTCGCTGCGCATCCAGGAGCCGGGCTTGTTCGGCGCGGACCGCACCTGCCAGAACGAATCGCTCGGCTACTGGATCATCAACCAGATGAACATCCCCTCGCTGAACCGCCGCCCGATCCATGTGTTCATCAACGGCCTCCGGCGCGGCCTCATTTACGAGGACACGCAGCGCCAGAACGCTTCCTTCAACGAACAGTGGTTCCCCGATGCCGACGCCGACCTGAGCGACCTCTATCGCATCGGCTACTGGTATGAGTACGGCGATGACCTGGCGAACCGCAGCAACAACGAACCCACCTTGCAGGATCTCACCACCACCGGTGGCGTGAAAAAACTCGCCCGCTACCGTCAGACCTTCGGCAAGCGCGCCATCAAGGAATCCATCCACAATTACACGAATCTCTTCCAACTCGTGGATGTGTTGAAGACCACCAACACCGGCGACGCGTATGCGGCGCAGGTCTTTCCGCATGTTGATGTGTCGAGCTTTGCCACGGCCTTCGCTGCGGAGCGTATTTTGAACAATACCGACCTCTACGGCGCGCGCCGTATCGATGGCACGGAGAGCAAGGCGGGCGCGCAGAACTCGTTCCTCTCCAAGCCCGGCGGCGACAAGTGGAAGTTTTTGATTTGGGACATTGATGCGGCGTATCTCGGCACGCCGGTCGATCCGCTCTTTGATTTCACGGACCCGCCCATCTCGAATCTGTTCCTGCATCCCTATGTGCTCCGCACCTACTGGCAGGCGCTGGAGGACGGCGCGAACGGGCCCCTGCGTCCGTCGGTGCTGCATCCGGTGATGGATGCGAAGTTTGCGGCCTTCCAGGCGGCGGGCATCGCCGCCACCGCTCCTCAGCAGATGAAGGATTTCCTCGGTATCCGCCGCGATTTCATTTTGCAGACGTTGTCGGAGAACAAGTCGCCCTTCAGCATCACCGCGAATGGCGGGGCGAATTTCACGAACGGCAGCACCCTCGTCACCCTCACCGGCGCGGCTCCTTTCGGTGCGCGCATCATCACCATCAACGGCATCGCCTATCCCCTTTCGTGGTCGTCGGTCACGAACTGGACGGTGCGCCTGCCGCTCTCGGGAGCCACCAACCTCTTCACCGTGCGCGGCTACGATGCCAAGAGCAATTTGCTCGCGAACTCGACGCGGACGATCACGGTGTATTTCGGCGGGACCATCTCGAAGCCGGAGGAGAGCCTGGTCATCAACGAGATCATGTATCAGCCGAAGATCACCAACGCGCACTACGTGGAGATTTACAATCGTTCGACGAACACGACGTTTGGTCTCGGCGGCTACCGGCTCAGCGGACTGGATTTTAATTTTCCGCCCGCGTCGTTCATCAATCCGCTGTCCTACCTCACCGTGGTCAAGGACGCGACGGCGTTTCAGGCGGCTTATGGCGCGGCGGCGGCGGCCACCGTCGTCGGCGAATTTCCCGGCGGCTTGGACAAGGATGGCGAGACGCTCACGCTCGTGAAGGTGGCGGCGAGCACGAACTTGCCCGACACCATCATCAGCAAGGTGAAGTACGAGGCGCGCGCGCCGTGGTCGGAGGCGGCGGCACAGACAAACAGCGGGGTCTCGCTCCAACTCGTGGATTTGACACAGGACCATGCGCGGGTCAGCAACTGGGAGGGCGCGGCGGACTGGCGTTTCGTGAGCCGCACGGGGGTGCCGAACGGAAACCGGCTGGCCTTCTGGCTAAACGCGGCGGGCGAGGTGTTCGTGGATGACGTGCAACTGGTCCTCGGCTCGGTCGCGGGCGTGGGGAACAACCTGGTGCGGAACGGAAGTTTCGAGACGAACCTCACGGCGGCGTGGACCTTCAACGGCAGTTATCAAGGCGGCACGCGGGCCACCAACACCTGGGCGCGCGCGGGCACGAACAGTTTGCGGCTGGCCCCGACCATCTCCGGCAGTTCCTCGGCCTCCATGTATCAGGATCTTTCGCCGTCGTTGAACACGTCGAGCAATTACACCTTGAGCTTCTGGTATAAGCCGACGACGAGCACGCTGACGTTGACGGCGCGTTTCGGCGCGACCTCGGGCAGCAGCCAGCCCGCGACGAATGTGGCGACGCGGCTGCTCTACGCGACGCCGGGCACGAACAACTCGGTGGCGCGCCCGGTCGCGCCGTATCCGTTGCTGTGGATCAACGAGGTGCAGCCGAACAACGTGGCGACGTTGCTCGACAATACGGGGACGCACCAGCCGTGGATCGAAATTTACAACAGCAGCACGAACACGCTCGACCTCACGGGCTATGCGCTCTCGAAGAATTACACGAATCTGGACGCGTGGAATTTCCCGGCGGGCAGCGTGGTGTTGCCGGGGCAGTTCCGCGTGATCTTCGCGGACGGGCGTCCCCAGTTCACGACGGGCGCCGTGCTCCACACGTCCTTCCGCCTCGACGCGTTGAGCGGCTCCATCGTGCTCTCGCGGTCGAACCAGATTCTCGACTACATCAATTACTCGAATGTGAATGACCACGTGTCCTATGGCGATGTGCCGGACGGCCAGTTGTTCGCGCGCCAGTTGATGTATACGCCCACGCCCGGCGACACGAACAGCCCTTCGCCCGCGCCGGTGCTGATCAACGAGTGGATGGCGGGCAACACGGCCACCATCCGTGATCCGATCACCGGCGGCTTCGAGGATTGGATTGAATTGTACAATTTCAGCGATCAGGCGGTGGATTTGTCCGGCTACTTCCTGACCGACACCGCGAACAACAAAAACAAGTCACGGCTGCCGGACAGCCCGCGGGCGGTGATCGGGCCGCGGAGCTTCCTGCTGGTCTGGGCGGACGGGCTGGCGGCGACGAACATCTCGACCAACGCTTTGCACGCCAACTTCAAGCTGTCCAAGGGCGGGAGCTTCCTGGGCCTCTACAGCCCCAACCAGCAGCGCGTGGATTCGTTCACCTTTGGCGCGCAGCAGGACAACGTCACGCAGGGCCGCTTTCCTGACGGCAACACCGGCGGCGGCTTCGTGAGCATGACGGCCAGCACGCCGCGCACGAACAACGTCGTGGGCAACAACGGGTTCACGCCCAGCCTGGTCCAGCCGGCGAATCGCGTGGTGAACGAGGGCGCGCTGATCACGTTCACGAATGTTGGCACGGATGGGGATTTGCCGGCGCAGGCGCTGACGTTCTCGTCACCTAATTTGCCGGAGGGCGCCACGCTCCATCCCACCACGGGCGTGTTCACCTGGCAGACGTTGGAGCAGCACGGGCCGGGCGTTTATGTCATCACGATCAAGGTCGCGGACAACGGCACGCCGTCGCTCTTCGACCAGAAAAATTTCCAAATCACGGTCAATGAGAGCAACGCCGCGCCGGTGCTTCCGTTCGTCGGGCCGCAGGTGGCGCACTCGAACACGCTGGTGAGTTTGTCGCTGACGGCCACGGACGCGGATCTGCCGGTGCAGACGATTTCTTACGCGCTGTTAAACGGAGTGGCGGGCGCGGACGTGGATGCGTCGGGCTTGTTCACCTGGGTGCCCGCTCCGGCGCAGGTCAACAGCTCGAACTGGATCGTCCTCACGGCCACGGACAGCGGCGGCCTGAGCGCGACGCAAAGTTTCGCCATCTTGGTGAATGACGGTCTCGCGTGCGGCGGTTACAAGGGCGACGTGGTGCCGCGCGGAAATCCCAACGGGGTGAACGGCATCACCGACTGGGTGCAGATCGGTCTGTTTGTCGCAGGACTGGCGACGGCGACGGATGCGTGCGAGACGAATCGCGCGGATGTCGCGCCGCGCGGATCGTGCGGAGATGGAATTTTGACCACGATTGACTGGGTGCAGGCGGGCCGTTACGCGGCGGGGCTGGATGCGCGGGTGTTGATGCAGGATTGCGCGCCTTCATTGGTCCAAGGTCCAAAGTCCCGAGTCCAAGGTCAGAAGAGCGGGACGCTGCGGAATCTTTCCTTTACGAATGCCGCCGTGGCGCGCGGGGCGACGAATTGTTTCCCGGTGCTGTTGGAAGCGCAGGGGGATGAGAACGGGGTCGGCTTCAGTGTGCGCTTCGATACCAACGTGCTGACGTTCATCTCGGCGCAGCCCGGCACGGACGCGACGAACGTGGCGATGTTCCTGGTGAACACGTCGAGCGTGGCGTCGGGCGTGGTGGGCATCGCCTTTGTGCTGCCGACGGATGTAACTTTGGCGGCGGGGCGTCGGGCGATGGTGGAGATGTGTTTCGCGGCGGCGTCGGGGAGTAACACGGTCGTGACGCCATTGACGTTTGAAGATGCGCCGGTGGCGCGGGAAGTTTCGGACCGGCTGGCGCGACCGTTGACGGCGAATTTTGCGGATGGCGAAGTGACGGTGGTGGGCGACACGGAATTTCACTTCAGTAGCCTGGTGCGCGAGTCCGATGGACTGGTGAGCCTGCGCATGGTGGGGCCGGCGGGCGTATGGGTGGTGCAGCGGTCGCCCGATCTCCAGAACTGGCAGACGGTGCGGACGATCACGAACACGGCGGGCCTGCTGGAGTTCACAGAGGCACCGGGCACGAACATCACGCAGAGATTTTACCGCGCAGTGAAGCAGTGACGTTCCCCGTCCCTGCCTTTGGAAACGAACGAAATTGAAACATGAGAAAGTCATTGGAAGCTAAGTGGTGGTTGGGCCTGGTGCTGGCCGTGCTGGTCGCGCCGGCGGCGCAGGCCGCCTGCAACTACTCGATCACGCCCGGCGGGCGCAATCACGGCAACGGCGCGGCGGCGAACAGCTTCGTCGTGAGCGCGGGCACGGGTTGCGACTGGACCGTGGTCAACACGAACAGTTGGATCACGATTCAATCCGGCGCGAGCGGCACGGGCACGGGCACGGTGACGTATGCGGTGTCGGCGCAGATTGATTCCGTCGCGCGCGGCGGCTCGCTCGTGGTCAGCGGGCAGGTTTTCAATGTCACGCAGGACGGCATCCCTTGTAATTACGCGGTCTCGCCGATCAGCCGGAACCACGGGGCGGCCGGGGCCGGCCCGGGCAATCCGCCCAATCCGATTCAAGTGACGGCCGCGACCAACTGCGCGTGGACGGCGACCACTACGAATTCTTGGATCACGTTTCCTGGATCGTTCAGCGGCGTGAGCACCGGCTCCGTGCCGTATCATGTCGCGGCCAACTGGACGCCCGTCTGGCGCACCGGCGTGGTCCACATCGCGAACCGGACGACGACCATCAGCCAGAATCCCGCGAGCTGTCTCTACGAGCTTTCGCCCACCAACCGCCTCCACGGCTTCGCCGGCTCGACCGGCCTGGTGCAGGTGCTGACCATTCCGGCCAATTCCGGCTGCACTTGGTTCGTCAACAACTCGAACCCGTGGATCACCATCACCGTGAACGCGGCCGGCACGAACAGCGGCACCTTCGGCTACTCCGTCGCGCCGAATCCGAACAACGCCGCGCGCACCGGCTCGTTCAACGTGTGGGATCAATTTTTCACCGTTTTTCAGAACCCCACGCCCTGCTCGAACGCGGTCATCACACCCACGTCCGCCGCGCCGGACGCCGAGGCGCAGACGAACACCGTGAGCGTCACGCCCGTCGGCGGCTGTCCGGACTGGGTGGTGGTGAACACGAATTCTTGGATCGACGTCTCGCCCCTGAGCGGCGCGGGCAACGGCTCGGTGACTTGGAGTGTCGCCTTGAACTCCGGGTCCACGGGCCGCACCGGCGTCGTCCGCATTGCCGAGCAAAATTTCACCGTCCGTCAGGCGGGCGCGTTGTGTAATTACAAGCTTTCCACGACGAACCGCCAGCATGGCTACAGCCCCACGACCAACTCCGTGCAACTCACCGTCCTGAGCATCTGCCCGTGGACGATTCAGAACACGAACCCGTGGATCAACATTCTCACCGCGACGAGCGGCAACGGCAGTTCCTCGAATGCCTACTCCGTGCTGCAAAACACCAACGCCAGCGGCCGCACCGGCAGCGTCGTCATCGCCGGCCAGGTGCTGGTCATCCGCCAGCTCGGCGTCAGTTGCGCGCTCAGTCTCAGCCCGCTCAGCCGCAATCACGGCCACGGCCCCGCCACGAACGCCATCGTCGTCAACACGCCTCTGGGCTGCGCGTGGGAAGTGGTCAACACGAACACGTGGATTCAATTCGCCTCGGCCACCAACGGATCGGGCAGCAACTCGCTCACCTACACCATCACCGCCAACCCCGCGACCTTCGCGCGCAGCGGCGTGATCAGCATCAACGAGGGCAGCGTCACCATTTCGCAGGATCCCGCGCCGTGCCTGCCGTCCATCAGCCCGAACAACGAGACGCACACGGCGGACACGGAAATTGGGAATATCGCCGTGACCGCGCCCATTGGTTGCGCCTGGACGGTCGTGAACACGAATCCCTGGGTCACGCTCCTCACCGGCACGAACGGCAGCGGCAGCACCAATGTTTCTTACTCAGTGAGCACCAACGCGAACCCGCTCTCTCGCCTCGGCAACCTGACCGTGGCCGGCCAGCTCTACACCATCACGCAGGAGGGCGTGAACTGTAACTACCGCCTCTCGCCGACCAACCGCACGCACGGCCCCGGCGTGAACACCAACACGCTGACCATGAACGTGCCCTCGCCCTGCGCGTGGTCGGTCGTGAACACGAATCCGTGGATCACCATCCTTGCCGGCTCGAACGGCGTCGGCAGCAACATCATCACCTACGCCATCGCCGCCAACGGCTCGCCCGAGCCGCGCGTCGGTTCCATCACCGTCGATGGCGCCGTCTCCGTCATCACGCAGAACGGCGTGGTGTGCAGCTACTCGCTCTCGCCCTCCGGCCGCAACCACGGTTACGCCGCGACCAACGCGAGCATCGCCGTGACCGCCCCGGCGTCCTGCCCGTGGAACGTGGTCAACACCAATTCCTGGGTGACCATTCTCTCCGCCACCAACGGCGTGGGCAACGGCACGGTTTCCTACTCCATCAGTTCCAACGGGGATATCGCCACCCGTTCCGGCAACCTTCAGATCGACGGCCAGTTGTTCGCCCTCAGCCAGTCGCCGCTCTCGTGCAATTACAAGCTCTCGCCCACGAACCGCAGCCACGGCTTCGGCGCGACGACCAATTCCGTAGCCATCACCGCCGGTCCGACTTGTGCGTGGACCATCGCCACGACCAACAACTGGATCACCTTCCTCACCCCGACCAGCGGCATGGGCAATAGCAACGTGACCTACTCCATCTCAGCGAACTTCGAAAACGACACGCGCCTGGGCCACATCACACTCGTCGATCAGATCCTCGTGCTCACGCAAGCCGCGCCGACCAACGGCTTCATGTTCGAGTTCGTGACGGTTTCGCCAGCGGGCGACTTGAACGTGCGGCTCGGCGGCGGCCCGGCCGGCATCTGGGAACTCCAGGCCTCCACGAACCTCCTGAACTGGACAAAGATTGCGGACCTCACGAACATCACCGGCCGAGTCGATTACCACGCGCCGCCACCGCTCGCGCCGATGAAATTCCTGCGCGCCGTGCTGCCGTAACCAACGCGACGCCACGAGGATGAATTAAGTTTTGCCAAGGAAGCACGATGAATAGCGGGAACGCGCGAGAAGAATTTCGGGAACCAATTTGAAATGAGAAAGTGTTTGAACACGCTGTTGCAGGCGGGGGTGCTGTCATTGGCCCTCGCCTTCGCCGTTGAGAGTGCGGGCGCGGACCGCGTCATCCGCGCGCATGATTTCACTGTGGCCCGGGGCCAGACGAATACGCTGTTCATCTCGCTCGAAAGCCTGGGCAACGAGAACGCGCTCGGCTTCACCGTCTGCTTCGACACGAACCTGCTCGACCTCGTGCTGCCGGTGCGCCGAGGCACGGCCATCAGCAACCTGTATCCGTCCGCCACCTTCACGCCCAACACGGCCGCGCTTGAGACCAACGGCTGGCTCGGTGTGGTCATCGGCCTCGACATCGGTTCGGGGGAAACGTGGCCGGCCGGCACGAACCAGCTTGTCGAAATCAGTTTCCGCGCGCGGCCCGGCGCCGGCTCCAGCAACTCGACCATTTCGCTCTGCGACAACATCACGGCCCGTGAAGTGTCCGACGATGCGCCCCAGTCCCTGCCCGCTACTTACATCGATGCGAACGTGCTCGTCGCGGGTGATTGCAATTACGCGCTGAACACCAACTCGACCGGCGTCGCTTTCAACGGCGGCTCGCGTTCCGTGAACGTGCTTACCGATTTCATCTGCGCGTGGACGGCGGAGAACACGAACTCATGGATTGAATTCACCTCCGCGACCAACGGCACCGGGGCAGGCAGCGTCACGTTCAACGTCGCGTTGAATCCCGCGCTCGCTCCACGCTCCGGCTCGCTGACCATTGCGGGACGGACTTTCACGGTGAATCAAGGTGCGTTCGTCTGCGACTATGCGATCACGCCCGCGAATCGCGCGCACGGCCCCGGCGCGGAGACGAACAGCGTCAGCCTCACCACCAGCAACCAGTGTCCGTGGACCATCGAGAACACGAACTTCTGGATCATGGTGTTCTCAGCCACCAACGGCACCGGCAGCGCCACGGTGGACTACCGGATCACCGCGAATCCGAATATCGTCCCCCGCACTGGTCACGTGATGATCGCGGGCCAGACGCTGTCACTCTCGCAAGGCCCGCTGGTCTGCACCTACGCGCTCACGCCGGTGAGCCGCAACCACGCGTTCACCGCCGTCACCAATTCTTTCTCCGTCACCACGCCCGCGCCCTGCACATGGACAGCGGGCACGACGAACAACTGGATCGTTCTCATCTCCGGCCCAAGCGGTTTGGGAAGTGGTTCCGTGAATTACCGTCTGCTCGCCAATGCCAGCAGCGCGGCGCGCGCCGGCAGCATCGTCGTGAGCGGCGAGACCTTCGCCGTGACGCAAGGCGGAGCGCCGTGTGATCCAGTGCTGACGCCGGCTGGCCTCAGTCATCCCGCAAGCGGCGGGACCACCGGACTCGTGAGCGTGGCGCTTCCGACCGGCTGCGCTTGGAACGCCACGACGACGAATTCCTGGATCACGATTAATTCCGGCGCGAGCGGCCTCGGCAACGGCTCGGTCGGCTACACCGTCGCGTCGAATACGCAGTTCACCGCGCGCCTCGGCGTCATCACCATCGCGGGTGCGAATTTCACCTTGTCGCAAGCGGGCGCGCCCTGTCCCACCACGCTCAATCCCGTCAGCGCGACGCTCAGCCACAACGCCTCCACCGGCACCGTCAGCGTCGCCGTCGCCGGCCCTTGCGCGTGGACCACCGCGAACACGAACGCCTGGGTGCAAATTCTTTCCGGCAGCGGCACCAGCACTGGCAGCGTCACCTACGCCGTCGGGCCGAACACCAACATCACTGCCCGCGTCGCCACGCTGATCATCGCGGGCGAAGTTTTCTCGCTCACGCAGAGCGGCGCGCCCTGCGCCTACGCGCTTACCCCCACGAATCAAAATCTTGGGCCGAACGCCGTGACCAATTCCTTCGCCGTGACCGCGCAGGCCGGCTGCGCGTGGGCGGTGAACAACACGAACTCGTGGATCGCGATTCAGTCCGGCGCGAGCGGCAACGGCAGCGGCGTGGTGACCTACTCGCTCGCGGCCAACCCGCTTGCCGTCAGCCGCACGGGCACGATCCTCGTCGCCGACCAGAGTTTTGCCATCACGCAGGCCGCCGCCGCCTGCACGTTCTCGATTTCTCCGACGACCCGCACGCACGGCCCGAACGCCGTGAACAACACGGTGATTCTCACCACCATCTCGGGCTGCGCGTGGACAATCTCGAATCTCAATTCCTGGATCACCTTTCCCGCCGGCACCAACGGCCTCGGCACCACGACGAACATTTACGAAGTGGCCGCGAATCCTGATCCATTCTCGCGCACCGGCCTCGTGATGATCGCGGGCCGCCTGCTGACTATCATGCAGAATCCCGCGCCGTGCGTTTACGTGCTCGACCCGACGGGCTTCGCGCACGGCTCCGGTTCGGCAACGGGCATGTTGAGTGTCGCGACGCACGCCATGTGCGTGTGGACCTCCAGCACGACCGACGGCTGGATCACCATCAACAGCGGCGCGAGCAGCACCGGTCCGGGCAGCATCGGTTACACGTTGGCCGCGAACACCAACGGCGCGCTTCGTACCGGCCACCTCACGGTTCAGGGACAGACTTTCACGATTACTCAGGCGGGCCTGCCGTGCTTCTTCACCCTCACGCCGACGAACGGCGCGCATGGTTTCAACGCCGTGACCTCGACCGTCGTCGTCGCCACGCTCGAAGGCTGCAACTGGACGGTGAGCAACACGAACAGTTGGATCACGATCCAGTCCGGCACGAACGGTTCGGGCAGCAACGTCGTCAGCTACTCGGTCGTTGCAAATCCCAGCACGCAGCCGCGCTCGGGCGTGCTCGTGATCGCAGGGATTGAATTTCCCGTCGCGCAAGCTGGCGCTCCTTGCACTTACACCTTGGTGCCGGCCAGCCGCACGCACGGCGCGGGTGCGTCAGCGGATTCGTTGAATGTTGAAGCAGGACTGAATTGCAACTGGACCGTCAGCACCACGAACTCGTGGCTCGCCATCACGAGCGCCACGAATGGCGTGGGCACGAACACGATCAGCTACTCCGTTGCGGCGAATTCCAATCCGTCACAGCGCGTCGGAGCACTGACGGTGGCGGGACAAACTTTCGTCATCACGCAACTCGCGCTTGTCTGCGAACTCACCCTTGCTCCGGCCAGCCGCAATCACGGTTCCGGCGCGAACACCAACACGATCAGCGTCACCGCCAACGGCACGGGCTGCGCGTGGAACGCGACCACGGCGTCCGGCTGGATCACGCTCTCCGGCGCAAACGGTTCCGGAAACGGCGCGGTGACTTACACGCTGGCTGCGAATCCGAACGGCACGAACCGCACCGGCTCCGTCCAGATCGCCGACAAAGTTTTCACCCTTACGCAGGACGCCGCGCCGTGTCTGTTCACCGTCACTCCGTCGAGCGTCACGAACACGCCGGCGGCTTTCACGAACACCTTCACCGTCACCACGCTGAACGGCTGCGTGTGGACGAGCACGAACACGAACTCGTGGATCACGCTCACGTCACCCGTCAGTCGCACAAACAGCGGTTCCGTGACCGCCGTGATCACCGCCAACCCGACGAGCCTCGCGCGCACCGGCGTCGTGGAAATCGCCGGCCAGTTGGTCAAAGTCGTGCAGAATGGTTTGCCCTGCGTCTTCGCGCTCTCCACGAATTCGCGGAACCACGCGCGCGAGCCAGTGACCAACTCGGTGGAACTCGCGACGCCCATCGGTTGCGCTTGGAGCGTCTCGACTGCGCAGGGCTGGATCACGATTCTCTCCCCGCTCAACAACACCGGCAGCAACACGGTGAGCTACGCGCTCTCGGAAAATTTCGACATCATCAGCCGCACCGGCACGGTGCAAATCGCGAACCAGACGCTGACGCTCATCCAGGCCGGCACCCCCTGCGTGTATGCCCTCACGCCCACGAACCGCGCTCACGTCACGGGCGGAGCCACGAACAGCGTGGCCCTGACCACGGCGCCGAATTGCGCGTGGGCCGTCGTGAACACGAATTCATGGATCACGTTCACCTCGCCCACGAGCGGCCTCGGCAGCGCGACGGTGGAATACATCGTGGCCGCGAATCTGAGCGTCGTGGAGCGCGCGGGCACGTTGGTCATCGGCGGCGAAACCTTCCTGGTGACGCAATCCGGCGAGGCGTGCGCGTTCGTGGCGTCGCCGCTGAACCGCCATCACACCAGCGCGGCGGTCACGAACTCCATCAGCGTCACCACGCAGATCGGTTGCGCGTGGACGGTGTCGAACAGTCCCGCCGGCGCGGGATGGATTTCTTTCGTTGCACCGCTCACGCGCACGAACAGCGGCTCCATCAATTACGTGCTGGCCGCGAATGGCGCGCTGGAATCCCGCACCGGTGTGGTCGCGGTCGCGGGCCAGTTGGTCACGCTCTCGCAAGACGGCATCACTTGCAGCTACACGCTCTCGCCCACGAATGGCGCGCACGGTTTCGCGACCAGCACGAATTCGTTCAGCATCATCACCCCCGCCGTGTGCGTGTGGAACGCAAGCAGCACCAACGACTGGATTTCCATTCTCTCGCCCACGAACGGCAGCGGCAACGGCACGGTCTCGTATGCGCTGCTGGCGAACCCGGTCATTGTCGCGCGCACGGGCGCGGTGGAAGTGGCCGGACAAATCTTCCCGGTCGTGCAGGCCGCCGCGCCTTGTGTTTATGAACTCGCTCCGACGGCGCGCGCGCATCCGGCGGACGGCACCAATTCCACGGTCGCGCTCACGGTGCTCGCCGGCTGCGCGTGGGACGTGGTGAACACGAACGCGTGGGTGGCGATTGACTCGCCGACGAACGGCGCGGGCAGCGCGTCGATTGCCTACACGGTGTTGCCGAATCTCTCGGTGTCGCCCCGTTCCGGCGTCGTTGTGATCGGTGGCCAGTCCTTCGCGGTCACGCAGTTCGGCGTCTTCTGCGAATTTGAACTTGTGCCCGTCTCGCGCCCACACGGTCATGGCGCGGCGACCAATTCCTTCGCCATCCACACGCCCGGCGAAGAATGCCCGTGGTCGGCGACGACGACGAATTCCTGGATCACTCTCGTGGCTCCGGCCAGCGGCACGGGCAGCAACACGATCACGTATCGCCTCGCGGCGAACCCTGTGGCCTTCGCGCGTAGCGGCACGATTCAGGCGGGCGGACTAGTCTTCACCATCACGCAAGACGCCGCGCCCTGTGTTTATGCACTGACGCCGACGCAGCAATCCTTCACCGCCAGCGCGGCCACCAGTTCGGTGAGCGTGGCGACGGTGGCGGGTTGTAACTGGACGGCCACGACGACGAATTCCTGGCTGACAATTCTTTCCGCCTCGACCAACCACGGCAACGGCACGGCCAGTTATGCGGTCTCTGAAAATCTTCTGCTCACGGAGCGCGTCGGTTTCATTTCCATTGCGGATCAAACGCTGGTCGTGACGCAGGCGGCGGTGGTCTGCACGTATGCGCTCTCGCCCACGAATCGCGCGCACGGCTCCGGCTCCGCGACGGGCTTGGTCAGCGTGACGACGAGCGTGAACTGCCCGTGGAACGCCGTCGCGACGAATTCTTGGATTACGCTCACCGTGCCGGGTGGAGTGGGCACCGGCACGGTGGGCTACACGATGGAAGCGAATCCGACGTCGCTGCCGCGCTCCGGCGTGGTCGTGATCGGCGGACAGCCGTTCACGATTTCGCAGGCGGGCGCGGGCTGCACCTTCTCGCTCGGCGCGAACAGTGCGGCGCACGGCCCGGGCGCGGTCACGAACGCGGTCACGGTCACGACGCTGGACGGCTGCGTGTGGTCGGCGGCGACCGGCGCGGCGTGGGTGACCATTCTTCCGCCGTTGAATCACACGAACAGCGGCTCGTTCAGTTATGCGCTGGCCGAGAATCCCACGGCGCTCTCGCGCACCGGTCTGGTGACCGTGGCGGATCAGACGTTCACCATCACGCAGGGCGGCGCGGCCTGCACTTTCGCGCTGGCGACGAACAGCGCGTCGCACGGCGCGGGCCTCGCCACCAATTCTGTCGCGCTCACCACGCTCGTCGGCTGCACCTGGAGCGTTTCCAACTCCACGCCATGGATCACGATTCTTTCGCCGCTCAACAACAGCAACAGCGCGCCGGTGAATTACAGCGTGGCGGCCAACCCGACTTCGCTTCAGCGCAGCGGCGTGGTCCGCATCGCGGGACTGAACTTCAACATCACGCAGGCGGGCGCGGTGTGCGCGTATGATTTGGATTCGTTCGGCGTGTCGGTCGGCGGCGCGGCGGGGACGAACACGGTGCAGGTGCTGACGCTGGTCGGCTGCCCGTGGTCAGTGTCGAACATCCCTCCGTGGATCGTGTTGCAGTCGCCATTGAACAACACAAACAGCGGCGCGGTGATTTTGAGCGTGCTGGCGAACCCGACGGCGCTGGAGCGTTCGGCGGTGTTGCGGATGGCCGGTCTGGATTTCGCGGTCTCGCAGGCGGCGGCGGGCTGCACGTTCAGTCTCGCGACGAACAATTTCACGCACACCGCCAGTCCGGCGACGAACACCGTCGCGGTCACGACGCTGCTGGGCTGCCCGTGGACGGTGGAGAACACGAACGCGTGGCTCGTCATCCAGTCGCCGTTGAACAACACCAACTCCGGCAGCGTGACGTATCGCGTGCTGTCGAACACGACCGCGCTCGCGCGCTCGGGCGTGGTGCGGATGGCGGGAATTAATTTCACGGTGAACCAGCTCGGCGCGGGCTGCGTCTTCACACTCGGAACCAATTTCGCCTCGTTCACTTATCAGGCGAACACCGGCACGGTCGCGGTCACGACGTTGCCGGGCTGCACTTGGCCGGTCAGCACGGCCACGCCGTGGCTCACGATTCTTTCGAGCCTGAACAATTCCAACAGCGGCACGGTGAGCTATCGCGTGGGTGCAAATCCCACGGCGCTCTTCCGTACGGGTCTGGTCAGCGTGGCGGGAATTGATTTCACGGTGGTGCAAGGCGGAGCGCCCTGCACGTTCGCGCTCGCGACGAACAGCGCGTCGCACGGCGCGGG
>JBBQYK010000070.1:0-16214 GCA_038208765.1 Verrucomicrobiota bacterium | reverse complement strand
AGCGCGGCCACGGGCTGGTTCGCGAATGGAAATTATTTCGTCGGCCTGCACGACCCGCGTGAACTGGCGCACGGCTGGTATGACCTCGGCGTGCCGCGCCCCTCGCCGCAGACGCACGCCGTGGACTGGTATCTCGAAGTGTTGCGCTCGCTCGGCGTGCCGGTGCATCAGAATTTCGAGTGGCTGCCGAAGCGCGTAGACGTCGCGCAGGAGGTGGCGGCCTTGTGGCGATGGAACGGCCAGCCTCTGATTGCGCTCCTGCCCGGCGCGCGCTGGGACAACAAACGCTGGCCCGCCGCGCATTTTCACGAACTCGTCGCGCGGTTGAACCAAACTCATCGCGACGCGCGCTTCCTCATTCTCGGCGGAAAATCCGACGCCGCCCTGGCTGCGGAAATTATTTCCGCCGCGCCCGCCGCCACCATCGATCTCACCGGTCGCACGTCGCTCCCGCAAATGATCGAGGTGTTGCGCCAGTGTCGTGTCGTGGTCACGAACGACACCGGCCCGATGCATGTGGCCGCCGCGCTGCGCAAGCCGGTCGTGGGTTTGTTCGGCCCCACGAACCCCGCGCGCACCGGCCCGTACGGCCAGAGCAACCGCGCCATGCAGCGCCGCGATCTGCCTTGCGTCCCCTGCATGAAAGCGTCGTGCTCCTATCACGAACCGCTGGCTTGTCTGCGGGGAATTCAGCCGGAGGTGGTAGCGCGGGCAGTGATGGCGTGCCTTTGAGAAGCAATTCCGAAGCGCAGATTCCAAACAAAGTCCAAACGAAAAAATCCAAAGAGCACCCAGCGGGCGGCGCCTCCGGTTTGAGATTTGGAGTTTGAAGTTTGGAATTTGTTTGGGACTTGGGATTTGGAGTTTGGAGTTTCCGCCGCCCGAAAAACCAACCCCTGCTCTTCAGCCCCCCGGCAGCGGTCACTTCTCCGTCTTCGCCACGCGCGGCGTCGCCTTCTTCTGATACGGCGAGTGGAGGTTGAAATAGATGCCGCACAATGGGCGCTCGTGCTCCGTCTGGCTGAGGATAATCGTGACGTGCTTGTCGAGCGCGATGCCGTGGCGCAGGTGCGGGCCGCGGTTCTCGTAGGCCTTGATGGCCTTCTCCATCAGCGAATCCAGCGAGCGCTCGCAGTCGTCCGGCACCTTGTCGAGGCAGACGATAAATTTCTCGTAGGCTTTAAGCGCCTCGCGGATTTCCTGCCTGAATGTCTCTGCCGTCACGCGCGCAACTTAGGAGCGCGACGGGAAAGTTCAAAGATGAAAGTGGAAAAGCCCTAAGGCCCGTCGTCGAAGACAACCGGCTTTTGGGGTTTCGGCCTCGTGCCAAAAAGCGCGGTGCCCACGCGCACGAGGGTCGCGCCTTCTTCAATCGCGATCTCAAAATCCCCGCTCATGCCCATGCTCAGATGGGGCAGCGGTGCGCCCAGACGCTGCTCGCAACTTTCCTTCAACATGCGCAAGGCGCGAAAGACCGGCCGCACCTTCTCCGGCTCCGGCGTCCACGGCGCGATAGTCATCAGCCCGTGAATTTCCAATCGTGGCAGCGCGTTCATCGCCGCCAGTTGATCGAGCAGCGCGTCGTGCTTGAAGCCGAATTTCGTCGCCTCACCCGAGTTCACTTCCAGCAGGACGGGGATGCTTTTGCCAAACTTGTCCGCCCACTTGTTCAACTCCTCCGCCAGCGCGAGGCTGTCCACGCTCTGGATCATCTCGAAGAGCTGCACCGCGTCGCGGCATTTGTTCGATTGCAGATGGCCGATCATTTGCCAGCGTGCGCGGCTGGAGCAGAGCGGCATCTTGGCCTTCGCCTCCTGCACCTTGCTCTCGCCGAAAAAAATCTGGCCGAGCTGCGCCGCCTCGTTGATCAGTTCCGGCGGCATCCCCTTGCTCACCGCGAGCAACAGCACGGAGTCCCTTGCACGTCCGGCCCGCGCGCACGCGGTGACGATACGTTGTTCAATCGCTGAGAAATTTTCCGCCAAACCCATGCGGGGAATGTAGAAACGCGCGCGGCGAATACAAGACGGGCGAACATTTCGGCCCGCCACCGTAACGCCGGCTTTCCAGTCTCGTGTCCCTGGGCCTATCAGCGGGCCAAAAACTTCTCATCCGTGAGCGTCTTCAAGAAGGCTACGAGCGCGCGCTGGTCTTCCGCGCTGAGATGCAGTCCGCCGTCAGGATGCTTGGCGAGGTTCGGGTCCAGCGTGGCGCTGCGCTGCACGCCGCTGCTGTAGTGCGCCACGGTTTCCTCCAGCGTGGTGAAACGTCCGTCGTGCATGTAAGGCGCGGTGAGCGCGATGTTCCGCAGCGAGGGCGTGGAGAATTTTCCCTCGTCAGAAATCTTGCCGGTGATTTTCGCGCGGCCCCGGTCGGTGAAGGTTGCGTCGAGTCCGTTGTTGGCGAAGGTCTGGCTTTGGAAGAGCGCGCCGCCGTGGCAGTGGAAGCAGTCCGCGCCGTATTGCTCGCGGCGCGGATCGTATTCGGTCATGAACAGCTCGAAGCCGCGTTTCTCCGTATCGGTCAGTGGCGTCTCGCCACGGAAGGCGCGGTCGAACTTGGAATCGAAGGACGTCAGAGTCAGGACAAAGGATTCCAGGGCGAGGCCAATTTTTTCGGGCGTGATTTCCGGCGAGCCGAAGGCCGTCGCGAAAGCGGCGGGGTAATTCGTTTCTGCCTTCTGCTTTGCCCTTTCTGCTTTTGAAAGTTTCGCCACCACGTTGCTCAAGGACTCATCCATCTCGGTGTGATCCTGAATCGGCATCAGCGCCTGTGCGCGCAGCGATGGCGCGCGACCATCCCAGAAGAACGAGTTGCGCCAGGCGAGATTGAACAGCGGCATCCCGTTGCGCGTGCCGGGGCGGTTGCTCACGCCCACGCTGTAGCGGCGCGGGTCGGTGAACGCCGCGCGCTGATCATGGCACGAGGCGCACGAGACGGCGTTGTCGCGTGAGAGTTTTGATTCGTGAAAAAGTTTTTCGCCCAGTGCCACGCGTTCCTCGATCAGCGGATTGTCGCGCGGCAGGTCGGGCAAAGGAAAGACCGAGCCCATGGTGAAGCGATACGGGGTGAATTTCTCCGGCAGGTAGAGCGGCTTCATCGTGGCCGGCGTTTCGTTCTTCGCGTCCATTCTGTCCAAGCGCCGCACGCGAAACGCGCCGGGCAGATTCGCCTTCAACGCCGCCGCGATGGGATCGCCCTCGCGTGAGTGCGTGGACGAACCGTCCTTCGCGAACGAGATCGGGCGCGGCGCGTTCAGCAGCGACGCGAGATCGAAGTCGAGTTCGAGCCGCGCGTCGCGCGTGAGGTCGAGCGTGGCGGCGAGATGGATGCGCGTGCGGTTGGTGTCGTTGGCGAAGTGGAAGGAGAAGCCGTCCAGCTTTGTAGCGGCGTCTCGTAAGAGCGCCGCTGGATTTTTCTGAATGGCGGCGCTCTCACGAGACGCCGCTACAGGAGACCACCGTCCTTCGAGCGCCAGGAAGATGTAGCCGCCCTGCCAGTTCCAGTGCAGGCCGTTCAAGTTTGGATTGAGCGGATGATCGGCGGCGAGTTTCGCGGGATCGGCGTGGTTGGAGGCGCTGTCGAGGCCGAGGTGAAAGCGCGCGCTGCGATAGATGGCGGGAGGGACGGAAGGGATGCACAGGGACGCCCGGCTCTTATCCATGTCCATCCAAGCGACCGTGTTGCTGAACTCCAGCCACGAGCCGTCCCCGCGCTCCAGCCCGAAGCCGCTCAGGAGATAACTCACGCGCGTGATGGAAAAAGTTTCACCCGCGAAATTCTGGTAGCGCACCGCATCCAGTTCCAGCGACTCGCCCTTGAAAGTGTGGCGGATGGAAAGCTCCAGCGAAACGGCGGCGGCGCAAACCGGCACCAAGGCCAGCAGGACGGCGAGCGCGCGCGGAAGTCGGATGCGTGGTGCTTGCACAACACACTTACGGATTGATCGTGAACCCGCCGGTGAAAGTGTACGGCGGCGGGCCGTTCTGGAAAGTCACCACCACGTTCTGCGCGCCGAGCGTGGCGTTGACGGGGATGGTGAAGTTCGCCAGCACCGTGCCTTGCACCGCATAGGAGACGCCGGTGCCGGTCAGCGTGCCGAGCGTCACGCTGGTGATGGGCGCGTTCGCGGGCGGCGACGGCGGATTTGCGGGCAACGTGATCGAGAGCGTGATGTTTGTGCCGGTGCCGCGGCTCACGCTGCCGCCCGGCACGTTGAAAGTCGCGCCACCGCCACCGCCGTTCGTCGCCGTGCCGCTCACGGGATCGTAATTTGCCAGCGCGGTGCGCGCGACCTTGAAGAACTTGTGGCCGCTGGCGCCGCTGTTCGTGTAGCCGCCGCGGTTGCCGCTCGCGGTCGCGGTCGTGGTGTTGGTCGTCCAACTCGTGAAGTTCGTCGTGGATTCGACACGATAGGTGCCGCCTTCGGTCGCGCTCCAGACGAGCGTCACGTTGCCGCCCGCCACGCTCGGTTTGCCGAGCTTCAACTCCGCATTCGCGCCGCCCACGAAATTCGTCGTCACCGTTTCCGCGAGCGTCGTGACCGTGCCGCCGCTGGGCGTGCCGTAATACTGGCGGCCCACGTTGTAGGGATACGCCGGTGCGCCGTTGGCCGAGATGGTGTTGAAGTAGGCGTAGGTGCCGCCGGGAAATTCCGGCGTGATGCACCAGCGGCCGTTGTATTCGTCGAGGTCGAAGGTGCCGCCGCCGGGCGTGAAGCCGAGGTCGCCGAGATAATCATTGTCCTCCGCATAACGACTGAGCGGGAAGTTCGCGCTCACGGCGGGGCCGTATTGGGCGGAGGTGAGCGTGGTGCGGTTCTGCACGCGCTGCGCCCAGAGCGGCAGGCTGGTGCGTCCGGTGCTGGCGAGGTTCGTGGTGCCGAGCGAACCATTGCGCGGCACGAAGCCGGAGAGCATCCGGCGCACGCCGCTGGCGGAGTTGCTCGCGCTCGAATATCCGAACGGGCCGTAGATCGGAAAGCCGTCGTTGGCCCACGCGAGGATCGGCGAGTGGCGCGTGGGGGCGTTGGTGTTGGCGGTGTAAAGCTTCGTGACCGCGTTGAAGTCCACCTGATCGCCGAGCAGAGAGCGCAGCGCCAGGGGTGAGGCGTGGTAGTGATACACGCCGGTGTTCTGCTGATGTGCGAGCGCGGGATCGAAGGTGATGGCCTCGTTCACGTAGGCGTCGCGGTTCCAGATGCCGTCGCCCGTCACGCCACCCGGCGTGCCCGGCGGGTCGCCATCCACGGCACCGGAGTTCGAGTAGGAAACGGCGTCGCGCGCGTCGAAGAGTTTCACGCCGTCCACCATGTAACCGATTTCTCCGCCCACGTTGACCTTCGTGCCCGGGATGGCGGGCGTGCGCGGGAAGCGATGAAACGCCTTCTGGTTCGCCGGCATGTTGACGAAGACGGTGGTGCGCGCGGCGTTGTTGTACCACGGACCCATCGTGTGTGTGCCGAGTCCGGTGGTGCGGATATAGACCCAGTTCGCCGACCAATAAACCTCCTGCACGCCAACGTAGGCGGGGAGCGATTGCGTCTGCTGGCCGTTGCTCCAGGTGGTGGCGGTGATGCCGTTGGTGCGATTGGCGTCGGTGGTGTAGATGCGGGCGTATTGGCCGGAGGCGGTGGTGAGCCACGAATTCGTGCGCGGATCGGCGGCGCGCAAGGCGGCGGTGAAACAAAGCGCGAGCAGGGTCGCGTGGAGGAGCGGGTGCGTTGTCGGTTTCATTTTGGTGTTGGCTGCGTTTAAATTCACGGGGGTATCAACGGCGCGCGCTGTTAATGAAGTGTGTGCCGCGCGGGGAGAATTGTTAAGCCGGTGTAAAAGTTGGCGGCGCGTGACGTGAACCGGCTATGCTGCCGCCGTGACCGCAGCACCGCAACGCACGCGCCTCCTCGTCATCGACGACGACAAAAAACTCTGCCGCCTCATCGCCGAGTATCTCATGCCGATGGGCTACGACGTGACGCTCGTTCACACCGGCCCCGGCGGCGTCGAGAAGGCCACGGGCGAAGAATGGGCCGCCGTGATTCTCGACGTGATGCTGCCGGGCATGGACGGCTTCGAGGTGCTGAAGAACATCCGCAAAACTTCCGACGTGCCGGTGCTGATGCTGACCGCGCGCGGCGATGAGGCGGACCGAATCGTCGGCCTGGAAATTGGTGCGGACGATTATCTGCCGAAAACTTTTTCCACGCGCGAACTGCTGGCCCGGCTGCGCGCCGTGATGCGCCGCTCGACGCACACCAGCACGCAAAAGCACGCCGACGGGCGCGAGGCGGAGATCGTCGTCGGCAAACTGCGCGTGGACCCGAACACGCGCAGGGCGGTGTTCGACGATCAACCGCTCACGCTCACGCCGGTTGAATATGATTTGCTCGCCAGCCTGGCCCGCGCGCGCGGGCGCGTGAAGACGCGCGAACAGTTGCTCGAAGAAATCCGCGACCGCAACTACGAGGTCTTCGACCGTTCCATCGACGTTCACATCTCCGCGCTGCGGAAAAAGCTCGGCGACGACGCGAAGGAACCGCGCTTCATCAAGACGATTCGCGCGGCGGGATACATGTTCATCAACCCGGAATGAGAAATCCCAAATTTCAAAACCCAAATCCCAAACAAATCCCAAATCTCAAACTCCAACCGGGACGTTTGCAGGCAGCGGGTGCGCTTTTTGGAATTTGGTATTTCGCCACCGCGTGATGCGTCTTCCCCTTTACAGCAAAATCCTCCTCTGGTTCTTCCTGAACCTGCTCATCGTGGGGGGTGCGATTTACGGGCTGTTCATCTACCAGTTTCGCGCCGGGCCGGAGGTGCTGTTGAGCGGGCCGGCCGGCGAGCGCGTGCGCGCGGTCGGGCAGGTCATCACGGACGAATTGAACTCGCAGCCTTCCAAAGAATGGACGGGCACGCTCAACCGCTTTGGCGAAGCCTATCACGTGCGCTTCCTGCTCTATCGCAATGACGCGGGCCAACTGGCCGGTGAGAGCACGACGCTGCCCGAACCAGTCGCGCGAAAAGTTTTCACGCCCGGCCCGCGACGCGAGGGACGTCCGCCGCGCGACGCTTTTTCCGAGCCGCCGCCCGGCGCATCACGGGGCGCGCCCGGTCGCGAGGGTCTGGAACCGCGCGGCCCCCGTCCGCCACCGGAACGCGTGCGCATCCGCGATTCCTTCATGGTTCGCACGGACGATCCCCGGCGCTACTGGATCGGCATGAGGATGGCGGTGAACGAGCGCCCGCTCGCGCCGATGCCCGCGACCATTGTCATGGTCAGCGATTCGTTGCGCGCGGGCGGTTTGTTCGTGGATTTCATGCCGCTGCTCTGGGTGGGCGCGGGCACCGTGATTTTTTCCGTGCTTTTCTGGCTGCCGCTCGTGGGCGGCATCACGCGCGCGCTGGCGCAGATGAACCACGCAGCGGCGGAAATGGCGGAGGGCAAGTTCGACACCCGCGTGAGCGAGAAGCGTCGCGACGAACTCGGTTCGCTCGGCACCGCGCTCAACCGCATGGCCGCGCGCCTCGGCGGATTTGTCACCGGCCAGAAGCGTTTCACCGGCGACATCGCGCACGAGCTTTGCACGCCCATTGCGCGGATGCAGATGGCCGTGGGCATCCTCGAAGAACGCGCCGACCCGAAGGACAAGCAGTACGTCGAAGACATGCGCGAGGAAGTGGAACACATGTCGAATCTCGTGAACGAACTGCTCTCGTTCTCGAAGGCGTCGCTCGGCGTCGCGAGTGTGAAACTGCAAACCGTCGCGCTGCGTCCGCTGGTCGAGAAGGCCGTGAAACGCGAATCGCGCGACGGCGCGGAGCTGCGCAACGAGGTGCCGGAGGAATTGCTGGCGACGATTGATCCGGAACTGATCGTGCGCGCCGTCTCCAACCTGCTGCGCAACGCCGTGCGCTACGCAGGCGACGCCGGGCCGATCACGGTTTCCGCCAGCGCGCTGGAAGGCGAAGTGGAATTGCTCGTGAGTGACTGCGGCCCCGGCGTACCGGACGCGGAACTGCCGAAGCTCTTCGATCCGTTCTATCGCGTGGACACCTCGCGTGCCCGTGAGACGGGCGGGGTCGGACTCGGCCTCTCCATCGTGAAGACGTGCGTGGAGACCTGCCACGGCTCGGTCGGGTGCCGGAACCGCGAGGGCGGCGGCTTCGAGGCGGCGATGCGGTTGCCGGCCTGAGACTTGGAGTGCGGACTTGTCGCCGCCTTTCCGTTTGGGCGACTGGTCGCCAAACCGGCCGCGCGACAAGTCGCGCGGCAAAAAGGCGGTGACAAGTCCCCGCACTCCAAATTTCCCCGCCTGGACGAATTCCTTGACACTCCCGACCTCGTCCTGTTTCTTCCGCCCGTGCAATTGATGCCGACAATTAAAGTAATGAGCGCCCACCGTGGCCAGGGACATCCGTCCTGCTGGCGCGCGGCCCGCGCCTTCGGCATCGTGAGGAACATCGACTAAGACTGACCTAAAGATTTTTCCAAAAACCCACGATTGCTCAGGCAGTCGTGGGTTTTGTGCTTTCAGGCCGCAATCCCAATTTATGAAGACGACAGTGAAAAGGCTCCCGACCTGGTTTGAACCGGAAACACGTTTCGACGTGGCCCCGGTCGCGCCCGTGCCGTTTCGCGGCACCGGCGAGACCGCGCTCGAGCAGTTGAAGAACCAGCTCCTCCGCGCCGCGCTGCAAGAGACGGCGGACGCGGAGTTCTACGCGTCGCTGCGCCGCGTCGCGACCGAGGCGGCGGGCGTGGCCTGGCTGACGCCTTTCCCGCTGCTCTTCCTGCCCGCGATCTTCGACGAAAAGGTGGCGCAGGCGAAACGGCAGTTCGCCCGCGCGCAGAATGTGCGCACGCGCAGCCAGCAGATTCTCACCGAGGTTTTCTAACTCGCCGAAATGAGCGTCACAAATGAGACCCCCGGAATGCGGTCGCGCGATTCCGCCGGTCACCGATGCGACAGGATGCGCGGGCCGACCCAGCGCGTGTTGTATTTCTGCATCCACGCGTCATTCGTGAAGGCCGGGCGCGGCTGCGTGGCGTAGGTCTGATCGTTCAACCCATGCCACGGCCACGGCTCGATGGTCGTGCCGCTGGCGACGTGGAAGTCCGAGTCCTTATCCCAGCCGGAGACGAACAGGAAGTAGTCGCGCACCGCCGCCGCCGGTTTTGGTGAAAGTTTTTCGGCGGCAAATTCCAGGATCAATTCATCGCCGGCACAGATCAGCGCGAGCGCGTTGTCGCGGGTGCTGACGAGTTCATCCACGGCACCGTAGCGCGTGGCCCAGCCGCCGGGCGTGAGCCGCCAGAGCGGTTGCGATTCAACCCGGTCGTAATCTGGCACGAGCAGCGACGTGCCGGGCAACGCGGACATCTCGCTGTAGCCGCGCCGGTGCAAATCCGTGCGCGTGGGCGCAAAGCGCGTGACTCGCGTCTCTGCTTCGCCCGCGCGCTCGAACAGCGCGATGCGGTCCCAGTGAATCTCGAACGCCGCCGTCACGCGCAGCCGCCGCGCGCCCGGCGGCAACTGGCCTGCAAGATCGACGAGGATGGTTTTCGCGCGGCCAGATGGAGCGCCCACTTCCACATCAAGTTTCTGCCAGGCACCGTTCACTTCCACTTCGAGCGTGGGGAAGGGGAACGGAAAATCTCGATGGCTCGACGCCGCGATGTTCGCCATGCCGCCGCCGAAGCGCAGCCAGCCGGTGAGCGCGAGCACGAGCGGACGATCCGCCGGCAATTCCCCGAAATCCGCCGTGAGACTGTGCGGTTCGGCCAGTCCGCGCAGTTGCGGTTCGCGCAACTTGGTTGGTGAGGCGAACACCTGATCGATCTCCGCCACGGCGCGAGTTACGTCCACGCCCGCGTCATTCACGGCGGCACTCAGCGGCGTGCGATTTTTCAACGTCACAATTTCATCGCGCGGGTAGCCGCCGGGCGGGCGGCGGGCCAGCATCTTCTCCGTGGTGTGGACTTCCGTGCCGGGCGGATGATCGACCACGATCAATTTCGCCTCGTCGAGATACAGCACCTCGCGCAATTCCTCGGTAATGTTCAGAACGTAATTTTCCTTCGCCCCCTTCGCTCCGTCGCGGGACAACATGGGTCGGAAGTTCGCATCATTTCCGAGATGGACGATTTCATCCTCATCCGCCTCGATGTAAATGCCGGGCGCGACCGGCAGGCCGAGCGGCGCGGAGCACAGGAGGTCGCTGACGAACCTCATGCCCGCGCCATCCCAAGTGTAAAGATACGGGCACGAGCCGGTGGGCAGCGCCAGTTCGAGCACGCGCAACGGGGCGCAGTTCGTCAGGTCAATCTCCGTGTAGCTCGGGCTCAGCTCCGACCAGTGGACGTTCACGGCGTCGAGCTGGAGGTGTTGGCCGACGCCGATTTCCACGGGCAGGTCGCGCACGCGCCGCGCCACGCGCAGGCCACCCGCCACCACATCCACGCGCACGCCGATGGCGCTGGCGTTCGAGCGCGTACCTTGGAGCGCGATGCGAAGCAGGTGGTTCTGATTCCCGCCGTCGTTGCGCAGCAGGTGCAGGCCGTTCGTGGTGCTGATGACGAAATCCGTGTCGCAATCACCGTCGAGATCGGCGGCGGCGAAGGACTCGATGCGGGCGGTGAATTTGTCGAGTCCGAGCGCGGCGGTGGTTTCGATGAAACCGTTCTCGCCCAGATTGCGGAAGACGCGGATAGGAGCGCGGACCGCTGAGTCAGCGCGTTCGTCGTTCAAGGATCGCGCGGACTCGGCGGTCCGCGCTCCTAGCGCCACGATGTCCAGCCAGCCGTCATTGTCGTAGTCGATCAGTTTCAGTTCTCCGGGCGAGGTGTTTCCAAATGGAATGACGGCGTGATTGGTCGAGCCGTTGAAGGTGATGACGAGTTGCTTGTCCGCTGAGACAATCACGTCTGGGCGCAAATCATTGTTCAAATCTCCGACGGCGAGCGCGCCGTGACCCGGCACGGGGTGGACACCTCGCCCCACCGTCACGTCATTCGACCATGCACCGCCGCGTTGCTTGAGCAGCAGCGTCACGCCGCTCGCCGAGGAGACGAACAAATCCCCGGTCTCGTCGTTGTCCCAATCGTCCGTGGCAAGCTGGCGCACGTCAGTCAGCGCGGGAACATTCGTGCTCGTGTCCACGAAATACATGTTCTGCAAGTTGCTCATTACGCGCAGCGCGCCATTCGTGCCCACGGCCACGAGATCGAGGTCGCCGCGGAAGTTCAAGTCGGCGAACAGTCCTTCGACCGCGGCAAACTGATCCAGCCCCGCGAAGCGCGTGGTTTCGGTGGCGGTGCCGTTGGTGGCGAAACGGTAGAGATGCACACCCCGATCGCCGAGCACGAGCGCGTCGGGAATGGCATCCTTGTTCAAGTCGGCCACGAGCCAGCGCGTGTAGTGGCCGCCGTTGGTGAAAGGAAACGACTGGTTGCTCACGAGGAATTTTCCGCCCGCATTCCGCAGCACGCGGAAGCTGTCGCCGTGGCGCACGAGCAGGTGGTTCGTGCCGTCGCGCGCGAAATCTATCACGCCGACTGGGCCAAACAGCGCGCCGCCGTCGATCTGCGGAAAGACTTCTGCGCTCACATCGGTGAACACCACTTTCACACCCTCACGCAAGGGCTGCTCCAACTGAAACGGCACGCGGGCCTCGGTGTATTTGCAGCGTTCGAGTCCGGCGGGCGTGAGGCTGGCGTTCGGCGTTTTCGCCAGCCAGGCGGTGTGCGCGGTGGTCTGGGCCTGCGCGTCGGCTTCGCGGCCGAGCCGGCGATAGACGGTGGCGAGACGGAAATGCACGCCGGGAAACTCCGGGTCGAACTGCGCGATCTCTTCATACTGCGCGAGCGCCTCCTCCCAACGGCTGATGCCCTCGTAGGCGAGGCCGAGTTGCAGGCTCACGGCGTTGATGCGGATGTCGAGGTCTTTGGCCTGTTGCAGGAATTGAATCGCGTTCGTGAAATCGCGCTGATGCAACGATGCGACCCCCGCGACGTAAAGCGCGGGCGCGGAACCGCGTTCCTGTGTAAGGACGGATTCCGCGAGCGCGCGCGCCTTCGCGTCCTCGCCGGCGAGGAGGAGGGCGTTGGCGAGATTGAGCCGCGCGTCGGGATGATCGGGTTGCAACGCGAGCGCCTTCTCGAACGACGCCACGGCGGGTGCGGCTTCGCCGCGATCCAGTTGCGCCTTGCCCACGTTGCTCAAGCGCAGGAAGTCGTCGTCACCGCCCGCCGCGCGCGGAGCTTTCTCGCGGCAGGCAGGCATCAAACACAACGCGGCGAGAAACAGCGCGCGAACAACAAGGGGCAGCCGGTGCATGACGCGACGATACGAAAACCCGGCGGCGAGGCGAGCACGCCTTTTGCCGGTCGCCGACAAACGGCTCTGGACCGCGCTCCATTTGGTGCAGGGCCAAGGGCAGGCCTGGTCGCGAACGAACGCTGGAAAATTTTGCCGGTTTGACCTTTTCGCCCGCCGCCTTTTCGCCCATGTTCCAAAACCAGCAACCCAAAGCCTATGGACATCGTTTTCAAATGCAGCCACTGCGACCAGGAACTTTCCGTCGATGCCTCCGCCGCCGGGGTGGAGATTCAATGCCCGTCCTGCAACAACGCGCTGGTCGTGCCGCCCGCGCCCAAGCAGGACAATATAAATCCGATGGCCACCTCCGCCGCCGCGCGCGCCGAGCAGCCGCACTTCAAGGTGCCCACTTACGACAAGGCACCCGAGCCAATCGCCATTGAGAAACCGCTTGTGCCGCTGGAAGCCGCCGCCAAGCACACCGACAAGCAGATCAAGGTGAAGACCCTGCGCCACTCGGATCACATCGAGGTGGGCAAGGATTTGTTCGATGAGCACGTCACGTTGATTCTCCAGAAGATTGGCGAGGCGAACATCATCAGCATCACACCCATCACCTACTCGCACCTGGACTTGGCGACGCGCGCGTGGGTAACGGACTACGGGGTGCTGCTGGTGTATCGGGGGTGAAACTCACCGATGCGAGGAGTGAGGGGCAGGGTGCTGGTTTTTACCCGCGTTGAACCAAGTTTAAGAAGACTGCTGCCGTCACGATCTGGATTCCCTGGTGCGAATGCAATTCCAGCAAATGATGGTCTCCGCTGACGATAAATTCAGCCTCGCCGACCACGGCGCATTCCACGATGACATCATCGTCAGGATCGGCGGCGATAACTTTCAACAGTCCCGGGATCGAAACGACTCTGGAAAAGGCGCGGAGTTCGTCAGCGATGGCGGCAGTTTCGCAATTTCCAAGCCCCCGCTTCATCTGCAACTTCCCAGCAAGTTCAGCGAGTATGGGTTCGCAAGTGACGGAAACGCACTCGCCCCGGCGCGCGGCCTGCACACAATGATGGGGATTTCCCAGCCAGCCGACGGCGGAGAAGAGGATGTTTGTGTCGAAGACGACGCGGGGCGGGCGGTTCACGATTCGTGCAGCAGCTTGTCCACGAAGGCTTCGCGGTCAGATTCGGGCATGGCATCCCAATCCAGACCGCGCGCTCGCGCCAGCCGGCGCATGTCTTGTTCACCTTCGTGCGCCGTGGTGTGCCACCATGCGTCGCGCTCGGCGTTGAGATCGATCAAAACACGCTGCTTGGCTTGGGGCGGGAGCTGCTTCACCAGTTGCACCACTTGATCATCGGACAGCGACAGAGTTGCCATGCCGCGAATGTGGCCGAGCAGTGGGAGGAACTCAATCTTCGCTTCTTTTGAGATTGAGGCGACGCCGCCCGATTCCCCCATTGCATTCGCTCCTCGCTGCCTTAGCCTTTCGCCCCGTTTCAGCGATGCCCAGCGTTTACATCAAAACCTACGGTTGCCAGATGAACGAGCGTGACAGCGAGGCCGTGGCCGCGCAGCTCGTGGCCAAGGGCTATTCGCTCGCGCCCACCGAGCACGTCGCGGACGTCATCCTGCTCAACACCTGTTCCGTGCGTGACATGGCCGAGCGCAAGGCCTTGGGCAAAATGCAGAACATCGCCGCTGACGTGCGGAAGAATCGCCCGGACGTGGTGCTCGGCTTCATGGGCTGCATGGCGCAGAGCCGTGGCAAGGAACTCATCGACAAACTTCCTGATGTGGACCTCGTGCTCGGCACGCAGAAGTTCCACCGCGCGGCGGAATACCTCGACGAGATTCTCGCAGGCCATCGCGCCAAGATCGTCGATGTGGAAGCAGAGCAGGGGAGCGAGGCGGAAATTCGCCAGCACTTGCTCGACGGTTCGGCGGCGAAATCCGTGACGGCATTTGTCAGCATCATGCAGGGCTGCAATCAATACTGCACCTTCTGCATCGTGCCTTACACGCGCGGCGAGGAACGCAGCCGGACGATTCCTGACATTGTGACGGAGTGCCGTCAGCTTGTGGCGCAGGGCGTGCGCGAGATCACGTTGCTCGGGCAAATTGTGACCAGCTACGGCAAGCGCGATTACCCCTTGTTTGAAGGCAAAAGCGCGTTCGTGCAACTGCTCGAAGCGGTTCACGAAATCGACGGACTGGAGCGCATCCGTTTCACCTCGCCGCATCCGAAAGGCTATGGCGACGATCTCGTCGAGTCCTACGCGCGCCTGCCCAAGCTCGTGGAGAGCGCGCACATTCCGATGCAGAGCGGCAGCGACCGGATGCTCAAGGCCATGCACCGCGGCTACACCCGCGAGCGGTTTCTCTCCATCATTCGCAAACTGCGCGCGACGAAGCCGAACATGGGCATCACCACGGACATCATCGTCGGCTTTCCCGGCGAGACCGAGGAGGACTTCGAGCAGACGCTTTCGATTTATCGCGAGGCGGATTTCGACAATGCCTACATCTTCCGCTACTCGAAGCGCAAAGACACACCGGCCGCAGACATGCCGGATCAATTGCCGGAGGAAGTAAAGGACGAGCGCAACCAGCGTCTCCTCGCGCTGACGAATGAACTCGGCGCGACCCGCTACGGCGCGCTCATCGGCCAGCGCGTGCAAATCCTCGCCGAAGGCCCGAGCAAACGTCCCGAGCGAATGATGGGCCGCACACGCTGCAACAAAATCGTGGTCTTCGACGGCAGCGAACGCCATCGCGGGCAACTGATGGACGTGCAAATCACGCGCGCCGGATCATTCACGCTCTACGGCGATCCGGCGGTGGTGGGGATGGAATAAATTTCACCACTCCCGATGCGCAAAACTTTTCCACGATGGGTAGGGCGCGGTGTCCTCAACGCGCCGTGCTGGAATCGGAGAAGCGTTATGAAACTTGCTTCAACCTCACTCCGGCGCGCTGAGGACAGCGTCGCCCTACCAGTCGCAGCCATTCCAAAAACTTTATGACCCTCACCGGCAAAATCGCGCTCGTCACTGGCGGCACCCGCGGCATTGGGGCGGCCACGGTCATCGCCCTGGCCCGCGATGGCGCGGATGTCGCCATCGTCGCGCGGCGAGTTGACGACGAAGCCAAGGCGGTGCGCCAGTCCGTCGTCACGCTCGGACGCCGTTGCGAAATCATCCACGCCGACTGTGGCAAACCCGAGGACGCCGCGCGCTGCGTGCGCGAGACGGAGGCAAAGCTGGGCGCGGTGGACGTGCTGGTGCATTCCGCCGGCGGCCCGGTGAACGGCGGCTTGTTCGACCTCACGCCGGAACAGTGGCAGAGCGCATTTGATGTTCACGTTCACGCCGTGTTCCATCTGAGTCGCGCGGTGATTCCAGCGATGCGTGTGAAGAAGGAAGGCTCCATCATCCTCATTTCTTCCACGGCAGGCATTCGCGGCATCGTGACCAACGTGGCCTATCAGGTCGCCAAGGGCGCGCTACCGCAGTTCACACGGGCGCTCGCTCGCGAATTTGCCAACGACAATATCCGCGTGAACTGCGTCGCGCCCGGCGTAGTGCGGACAGATTTTCACAAGACGATGAGCGAAGAGCAGCGCCGGCTGAATCTCGACCATCGCATCCCGTTGCATCGCGAAGGCACGCCGGAGCAGGTCGCGGAACTCATCCTCGCGCTGGTGAAGAACGACTACATCACCGGCGAGACCATGACCATTGACGGCGGGCTGACGATGCGGATTGCGTGAAGTTGGAGCACGGCTGTCGTCGCAGATCCAGCGCAGCGTGCAGGATTTTTTCCGGGCGGCTGCGGCTGGTCTTCGACACGCCGCGCTCCGAGATTTTCTAAAGGTTGAACACGGGTGACG
>JBBQYK010000069.1:0-16215 GCA_038208765.1 Verrucomicrobiota bacterium | reverse complement strand
GCGCGTTGCAGATTCAACGCACGTTGCAAACCGCCGTCATCACCGGCCCGCCGACGATGGCCGATGACGTGGTGCGCTTCGGCGCGACGGTGCGGGTGCGGGAGCGCAGCGGCGAGACGACGACCTATCGCATGGTGGGCGCGGATGAAACCGACCTGGATCAGAACTGGGTGAGTTGGCTGTCGCCCATCGCCAAGGCGCTGCTCAATGCGCGCGTCGGACAATCGGTGCGATTGAAACTGCCGGGTGGCGAGGAACAATTGGAGATTCTCGGCGTGAGCTACGAGTAGCCGCGCGCTTTTCATCTACTCACGTAGTGATGGAGTCCGCGCGATTTGTTGGATAATCACGCGGATTCTCAAGCGTGACTTCCGCGCTTCAATACCATTCAATGCTTCTTGTGAAAGCGGACTTGCGCGCAAGTTGTTTTGTCGTCCTGGCATTTGTCGTTGTGATGCTGAAAGGAAAGTGCATGAAGCGACCACGGAAAGTATTTCTGCCGGCGGTGATTTGGGGCTGTGCCCTGATCCTCGGCGTTTGTTACGCGCGGGGAGCGGCCACACAAATTTTCCCGCCAACCCTCTTCATCCCGCAGGGCGCGACTGTGACTTTCGACGCGGCTTCAAGTCACATTGCCAAAGCTCAACGCGTCGGCGTGCCGGTCTGGCTCGCGCCTGATGGTTCATCAGTGACGGGTGAGACTTGCCGGTTGTCCTTCGCCGTCCCGTCGCGGAGCCGCACGGATTATCAGCCGGTGATTCTCAACTGGGGCGGCGTCGAAACCAACCGCGTCATCGTCTATCAGGTCACGCCGCAGTTGCGACCGCTCTCCCAGTTCTCGCCGGATCGCGATCAAGCGCACTTCGGCATTGGCGAATTCGTGACGTTGTCCTTCACAACGGCACCGCCGGTCAGCGTCGAGGAAATCGGCGGCTTGCGGTGGATGATGGATGAGGCACCGATACCACTGTGGGATGGCGCGGACGATGGCGTCGCGATGACTCAGGTTCTCAACGAAACCGGCGCGGTGAAGCTCGTAATCCTAGGCGGGCCTGGTCGCGGTTTTAGCGTCAGCAGTTCGAGCGTCCGTTTTCGTCAGGTCAACGAACAAGGGATCCCGTATTTCGGTGCGATGATTTCCAATCCACGGCCAGGCCGCGCGCACGCCGTTGGTATGGATGCGAGCAAAAAGCTTCCCTACACAAATGAGGTTGCCCTCATCAACGCGCTGACGGAATCGGGTGACATGCGCGGTCTCGAAGCATTGGTGCTCGAAGCAAAAGCCTCAGCGGCTTCAGACACGAACCGGTATTTCGATCTTGCGGCCCTGATCGTCCATGCGTTGGGCACCTACGAGTTTGACCTGGCGCGACAATTCGAGTTGGAACAAACGGTGGCCCGCGAACTTCTCGCCTGGCCGGGGTTGCCGCTCGGCCGGCGTCTCTTCCTTTTGGGGCAGATGCGGACGGATCTGCCGTCCGATGTTGGGAATCCGTCCTGGTCCGCCACGCGCAAACGAAAGGCCGAGCAGTTTTGCCGTGCCTGGCAGGAGTGCCACGCGGCGGTGGATGGGAAATATGATCCGGCGGATATGAAAAACTCGATCACGTGGGGCAACTCCTTACCGAAGGAGGTTGAAGTGGAAAACAGGCGTCGCGCAGAAGTCCGGGACCAATACGAACAGGCGAAGTCGCGACTGGAGGAATTGGCTCCGATGGCCGAGCGATATTTAATCCGTGCCTACTCCAGACCACCGAACGCCACGGCGGAACTCACCCAACTGCTGGCGTCATACGTTCCTGAAATCGCGGCGCGGCGGCGGATTCAAGACGCGGTGGCGCAGCGAACCAGCAGGTGATCGGGTTCGACTTGCTCGCCGTTGGCCAACGGCTCACACGTCCAGTTTCGTCCACGCCGCGTTCTTCTTCGATGACTTCACGACCGCCTCGATGAAGGCCATGCCGCGCACGCCGTCTTCGATCTTCGGGAAGTCGTTCGCGATGTCGTCCTTGCCGATTTTCTTGCCGCCGTCGCGGGCGCGGATGGCGCTGGCGAAGTTCTTGTAGATGTTCGCGAAGGCTTCGAGGTAGCCCTCGGGATGCGCGGGGGGCGTGCGTCCGGCGGCCTTGGCGTTGTCGCCGAGGTAGCCGTTCGCAGTGCGATAAACCTGCACGGGCTGGTCGAGCCACTTCACGAGCATGGTGTTCGGTTCGCGCTGATGCCATTCGAGTCCGCCGAGTTCGCCATAGACGCGGATGTTCAAGTTGTTCTCCTCGCCCACGGAAATCTGCGAGCAGTGCAACACACCCTTCGCGCCGCCCTTGAAGCGGAGGAGGACGTTCGCGTCATCGTCGAGCTTGCGACCTTTGACGAAGCTGGTGATGTCGGCGGCGAGTTCCTCAATCTGCAAACCAGTGATGTACTCGGCGAGGTTCTCGGCGTGCGTGCCGATGTCACCGACGCAGCCCCCTGCCCCGCTGCGCTTCGGGTCGGTGCGCCAGGCGGCCTGCTTCTGGCCGCTGGCTTCGAGGCGCGTGGCGAGCCAGCCCTGCGGATACTCGGCCACGACCTTGCGAATCTTGCCGAGTTTGCCCGCGCGGATCATGTCGCGCGCTTCTTTGACGAGCGGGTAGCCGGTGTAGTTGTGGGTGAGGCCGTAAAGGAGTCCGCTCTTCTTCACGATGGCGGCGAGCTTCTTGGCCTCGGCGAGGTTCAGCGTCGCCGGCTTATCGCTCAAAACGTGAAAGCCCTTTTCCAGCGCGAGCTTCGCGGGCGGGTAGTGCATGTGATTCGGTGTGACGATGGAAATGAAATCCATCCGCTCGCCGACGGGCAATTTTGCCTCCGCACGAATCATCTCCTCGAACGTGCCGTAGCAACGATCCGCAGGCAGGAAGAAATCCGCGCCGCTGGCCTTGGAGCGTTCGGGGTCGGAGGAGAACGCGCCGCAGACAAGTTCAATCTGTTGATCGATGGAAGCCGCGATGCGATGCACCGCGCCGATGAAAGCCCCGCGTCCGCCGCCCACCATGCCGTACCGAATTTTGCGACTCATAAAATGTGTTTTGCTTCTGCGTTGTGTCGTTGAGTTCCCGCCAAACTTTGTTTGCGCGGAAATTCGCGCGGACTCTATATTCCGCCCGAATTGCGAGTCAACGACGGCGCGCGCCGCGCCCGGTTCTGACCGCGCCAGCAGCTATGTTGACCGACTACATTCAGCGCGCCATGCAGAAGGCCCATTACGAACTGATGGAGAACCGCCAGTATTTCGGCACCATCCCCGGCTGCGACGGCGTGTGGGCGCGCGGCAAAACTTTGGAGGCCTGCCGGGCCGAATTGCAAAGCACGCTGGAGGGCTGGCTGCTGCTGGGGCTTCAACTCGGCCACAAACTTCCCGTGATCGCCGGCATCAATCTCAACCGTTCCACCCCGCGTCGAACGGCCCGCGCGCTCGCTCATGCCTAAGCCCATCAAGCATCGCGAACTCGTGCGGCGGTTTCAAAAATGCGGATGGACCGGCCCCGTTCAGAAGGGCAAACATCCTTATCTGGCAAAAAACGGGCAACGGCTCACCCTTCCCAGTCCACACGAGGGCGACGTTGATTGGTCGCTCACGAAACGAATCCTGAAACAGGCCGGCCTCAGTGCAGAAGAATGGGAACGTCTCAGTTAATTTTTATGCCTTCCTTCACCACCACCCAACTCGCGGAAAAACTCGGTGCGGAACTTGTCGGCGACGGCGCGCTCGTCATCAACGGCTTCGCGCCCGCCGACGCGGCGCAGGCGGGACACCTCACCTTTGCGGAGAACGAAGATTATCTCGCCAAGGCCGCGCAGAGCGGCGCTTCCGCCATTCTCGTCGGCGACAAAATGACCTCGACGACGAAGACGCTGCTGCGGATGAAAAACCCGCGCGTCGGTTACGCGAAGGTGCTGCCGCTGTTTTTCTCGGAGCCGCCGCTGGCTCCGGGCCTTCATCCGACAGCGGTCGTCGCGGCTTCGGCACAAGTTGATCCCAGCGCGCACATCGGGCCGCATTGCGTCATCGGCGAGCGTGTGAAGATTGGCGCGCGCTCTGCGCTGCTGGCGGGCGTGAATGTCGGCGATGATTCGCGGCTGGGCGACGATGCGAAAATTTTCCCGAACGTCGTCATCTACGCGCGTTCGCAAATTGGTAATCGCGTCCGCATTCATGCGGGCACTTCGATTGGCGCGGATGGCTACGGCTATGTCTTTGACCAAGGTCAGCAACTCAAAGTGTTGCAGCTCGGCAAAGTCGTCATTCACGACGACGTGGAGATCGGCGCAAACACTTGCATCGATCGCGCCGCGCTCGGCTCCACCGTCATCGGGCGCGGCACGAAGATTGATAACCTCGTTCAAGTCGCGCACAACGTCGTGATCGGCGAAGGCTGCCTGATCGTCGGACAATGCGGCATCGCGGGCAGCACGAAGATTGGCAGCTTCACCGTCGTGGCCGCGCAGGCCGGCATCGGGGGGCATCTGAAGATTGGGAGCCAGGTCATCGTGGGCGGAAAATCTGCCGTCATCCACGACATCCCGGACGGCGAGAAGTGGCTCGGCATCCCCGCCGGCCCGGACCGTGAGACCAAGCGCCAGCTTATCGCCCTGCGCCGATTGCCAGATGTGCTCAAGCGCATCGCCGAGCTGGAAAAACAATTCGGCCCGCTGCTCGACAGCATGAAGCCCGACGCAAAATCCTGAGCCATGCCCAAGACTGAATTTCTCGAGCCGATCGATTCGCCGAACCGCCGGCGGCTGCCGCTGCTGCTGCGCCGCTCGTGGTATGGATTGAACCAGGCTTTTCGCCGCCGCATCACGCATCTGCAGCTCACGCCGGATCAGTTCACCGTCCTGCGCACGTTGCTGGAGAACGACGCGCTCGGCATGACGCAGCGCGAACTCTCGCGCGCCATGTCCAGCGATCCGAACACCGTGGCCTCCCTGCTCGAACGCATGGAGAAACTCGGCTACGTGGAGCGGACGCCGCACGAGCGCGACCGCCGCGCGCATCGCATCAAGGTGCAGGCGAAAGGGAAGAAAACTTACGAGTCCGCGCGGGCGATTGCCGTGACCCTGCAAAGCGAACTGCTCGGCGTGCTCCCGGCGGCGGGGCGCGAGGAGTTTTTGATGAACCTTTCCCTGGTGGCCGATGCCTGCCGCGCGGCGGCGGAGCAGCGGTGAACGGCGTTTGGAGCGCCGGCTTCCAGCACGGCGCGTTCGGTTAGGATGAGTTTTAACGCGCCGTGCTGGAAGCCGGCGCTCCTATGCTTTTCACCCTCTCTGAGCCTGCTCCCAGCCCAGCATCATGCGCTTGCGTTCTTGGCCCCAGCGGTAGTCGCCGACCACGCCCGTTTCGCGAATCAAGAACTTCTTACGCCTCCCCCCGGCGCGCGCGGAGCGACGACGCACTACCAGCGCCGGTGAATCAACACCGCTACGGCTTCTGCCGTGCGCGGTAGTCGGAGGGCGGCCAGCCGATCCATTTCTTGAACGTGCGCGAGAAGACGAACGGATTGTCGTAACCCACGGCGGCGGCGATGACTTCGATCTTGTCGCCCGTGGTCGTGAGCAGTTTCGCGGCGCGCTCCATGCGGAGGTAGGTGACCTGGTGCATCGGGCTGCGACCGATTTCCTGATGGCAGAGCCGGCGCAAATGCTCGGCGCTGAAATGGCATTGGCGCGCCAGCTTATCCAAATTCCAATCCGCGCCGAGTTCCGCCGAGACCGCGTTCCACAAGTGCCGCAGACGATCATCCACATGCCACGGCTGCGCAAAGCGCAGAACGTAGGTGTGAATGATGTCCACCCAATGCTCGGCCGTCGCAGGCGCGACGGGCGATTGCACTTCATGCCACAGCCCGGCGATGGCGGCGCGCATCGGCTCGGCATCAAAGCGCGCGACGGCGGGCGACGACGAGGAGATGATGGGCTTCTGCTCCGGCTTTTGCTGGTAGCGCACCCAGCAGAATTGCCAGCGCGTCTTCGGCAGCGCGCGGAAGGCGAGCACGACATGCGGCGGCGCGAGGCAGGCGGTGCCTGCGCCGATGTTCTGCCAGCGTCCATCAAGGAGGATTTGTCCTCGCCCGCCGAAGCACGCGAGCAGGTAGGTGCCGCTGAGATCGGCGCGCACCATTTGATACGGCGCGGCGGCGTCCACGGTGCCGAGGTGTTTGATCTGGTGGCGACCCAGCGCGGGGCACGCCTCCACCTTCACGCGGCGTTCGGTCGTGTTGCGTCCGAGGACGTGGGCCTCCTTCAAGTTCTGGCTACCAGTCATTTAAGTTCGCCGCAGCGATAGCAAACGGTGCCGGAGACTGGCAAGGTTCAGCACCGGCCGCTTGGCCTTCCCGCATTCGGCTATTGTGAAGGAAATCCGTTTGACGCCCACAACAAATAGGTGCTACCTCAAACCAGCCACACCATTAGGAGTGGCCCGTTCATGCGTTGTCCCAAATGTGAAGGTCTCGAAGATAAAGTGATCGATTCCCGATCATCGCGCGATGGCGTCACCATCCGGCGGCGGCGCGAGTGCCTTCAGTGCGCCACCCGTTTCACCACCTACGAAGTCATTGAGGCAGAAACGCTCAAGGTTCTGAAGCGCAATGGCAGCGGCGAAGATTTTTCGCGCGAGAAACTGCGGCTCAGTCTGGAGCGCGCCTGTTACAAACGTCCCGTCGGTCCCGAACGGCTGCGCGACCTCGCGGATGAAATCCATCACGACCTGGCGGCGAAGCACGGCAGCGAAGTGAGCTATCGCCAGATCGGCGAGCGCGTGATGGCCGAGCTGCGTTCGCTCGATAAAGTCGCCTACATCCGCTATGCGAGCATTTACCGGCAGTTCGAGGAGCCGGATGAATTTCTCACCGAGATCAAGAAGCTGGAGAAGCACCATGATACTCTTACGATCGGACTGCCTGGTGTTTGAAATGAACAACGGCGACCACATCCCCTGCTCCGTTTCCAACGTCACGGTGGAGTTGCTGGGTGGCGCGATGGAACACCTCGACCGCGAAGTGGTGCAGCACGCCGCCGCCGCCGTGCTTCATTATTTCCACCACGAGCTGCAACGCACGACCGTCACGTTGAGCGAGTTCACCGAGGCGCTGGAAAAGGCGCTGCGCGGACTCGGCCTGAACGTGACCTGCGATCCCGACGCCAGGACCGAACGCGCGGCGGACTGGGACTTGCGCCGGCTGGCGATGGAATCCGGTTACGAATTTGAACTGGGTTTCTTCAACCGCCTTCGCGCCGAGGTGCGGAAGGAACTCGCCGACGCGCCGCAAATGATCCGCTTCTCCGGCCTGCGCCCCTGCGTGAAACAACTGTCCGGCGCACGCCGCTGGTCTCCCCGCTGCCAGCAGTTGAGCGATCAGATCGTGGAATTTCTGCGCGGCTGTGTCTTCCACGAGAATCCATCGCAACCCTGCGGACTGACGGTCGTGTAACGCTGGAACGGTGGGGGCTGGCGAGCTGGAGCCATCTTCACCTTTCAACTTCGTCTCCTTCCGCCCACACTCCGCCCATGACACTCTTTGAAAAAATCATCGCGCGGCAAATTCCCGCGAAGATTGCTTACGAAGACGATTCGGTGATCGCCTTTCACGACCTCAACGGCCAGGCCCCGTCCCACGTTCTCATCGTTCCGAAGAAGCCCGTGCCGCGTATCGCAGAGGCGACGGCAGAAGACGAGCGCGTCCTCGGACACCTGCTCCTGAAAGCCGCCCACGTCGCGCAACAGCTCGGCCTCGACCGCACCGGCTACCGCCTGGTGATCAACAACGGCCAGGATGGCGGCGAATCCGTCCCGCACCTGCACTGCCACATCCTCGGCGGGCGGCAACTCGGCTGGCCGCCGGGCTGACCGCAACGCCGGCTTTCCAGCCGGCAAGTGGCGAGACTTTCCAGTCTCGCGACCGGCGCGACCTCAGGTGTGTCCGTGCGGCCATCAGCAGATTGTGAAAGGTTGTCATTCCCCCGCCCGCCCGCTAAACACCCCGCGCTTGAAGCAGAATTACAATCTCCGCATCGCGGTCCTGGCCCTGATTATTTTCGGTCTGGACCAATTGACCAAATGGAGCGTGCTCCATTTGCTGCCCGTCCCTGGGCAGAGCGAGATTCATGTGCTGCCCGGATTTTTCCGCATCGTCCACTGGTACAACACCGGCGCGGCCTGGAGCATGTTCAGCAACAACAACGGAATTCTCGCCATCGTCTCCGCCGTTGCGCTCGTTGTCCTCGTACTCGTCCGCAATAAATTCGGCGCGGACACCTCGCTCGGATCACTCTCGCTCGGACTCATCTTCGGCGGCATCGCGGGCAACCTCCTCGACCGCATCGTGCATGGCCACGTCATTGACTTCCTCTATTTCCACCTGATCACGCGCTCGGGAGTGATGCACGATTTCCCCGCGTTCAACATTGCGGACAGCGCGATCTGCGTTGGCGTGGGACTGCTCTTCATCTTGTCGTGGCGGCCCGAGGCACAGCCGAAAGTCGCGAGCACGGAACAGCCCGCGCCCAAATCGTGAAGCAACCGCCGGAAGTTTTCACCGTCGAGCAATCCCACCCCGGCGTGCGTCTGGACGTTTTTCTCCGCGCCCGGTTTCCGGAAACATCTCGTGGCACACTGCAACGGCTCATCGAAGAAAGTCACATTCGAGTCAATGACCGCGCCGTGAAACCCACGCACCCGCCGCGCGCGGGCGAAGTCATTTCCATCGTCTGGCCCGAAGCAAAAGCCGCCGAGGCGCAGCCGCAAGCCATCCCGCTCAACATTCTCTTCGAGGACAAAGACCTGCTCGTGCTGAACAAGGCGCCCGGCATCGTGGTGCATCCGGCGGCGGGCCACGATGACGGCACGTTGGTGAACGCGTTGCTCCATCATTGCGGCGCAGAACTCAGTGGCATCGGCGGCGTGGCGCGGCCCGGCATTGTCCACCGGCTCGACAAGGACACGAGCGGCTGCCTCGTCGTCGCGAAGAACGACGAGACGCACCTGAAACTTTCCGAACAATTCGCCGGTCGCGACGTGACGAAAATTTACGACGCCATTCTCTGCGGTGATTTAAAAACGGAGCGCGGTGACATCCGCGCGCCGATTGCCCGTCACGCGACGCAGCGTCAGCGCATGGGCGTAGTCAAAGGCGGACGCGAAGCCTGGACGAGCTATGAAGTCGGCGCGCGATTGCACGGCGCGACGCTCGTGTCGGCGCAGTTGCACACGGGGCGGACGCATCAGATTCGCGTTCACTTCCTGCATCTTGGTTTCCCGCTGGCCGGCGATGACATTTACGGCCGGAAGCAAAACGTGCGCTTGCACGAATTGACCGGAGTGAAAATCCCGCGCCAGATGCTGCACGCGCGCCTACTCACCTTCACGCATCCACGCAAGGGCAAGCTGGTGAAGTTCGAGGCGAAGTGGCCGAAGGATTTTGTCGCCGTGCTGAAAGCGTTGCGCTGAAGCGTGCCCCCGGCGTCCCATGCGTGCTGGCAGCAACGTCACTCGCCAAGGGAGGCGCGCTCGGAGTGAGCAGACCCCGACCCGGCGGGACGCCGGGGGCACAGGCTTACGGTCGCGCCGAAATTTCCAGCATCCGCTCAATCGGCAAGCGCGCCCGTTCAATTATCTCCGGGCTTAACTCCACGCGCGGGTTCAAGTTCGCCATGCAGTCGTGCAGCTTCTCCAGCGTGTTCATCTTCATGAACTTGCACTCGTTGCACGCGCAGCGATCACTCGGCGCGGGAATAAAAATCTTGTCCGGGCACTCGCGCTCCAGGCGGTGCAGCATCCCCGCCTCGGTCGCGATGATGATGGCCCGGGCCGGAGAATTCTTGCAGTAGCTCACCATCTTCTCCGTCGAGCACACTTCATCGGCCAGCATCCGCACGGCCTTGGTGCATTCGGGATGCGCGACCAGCGGCGCGCCCGGATGCTCGCGCCGGATGCGCGTGATGCTCGCGTGCGTGAACTCGACATGCACGTAACAGTTCCCGCGCCACAGAACCATCGGGCGGCCCGTCTGCTCCATGACCCACGAGCCGAGATTTTCGTCCGGCACGAAGAGGAGATCGCGGTCCTTGGGCGCGGCGTTGACAATTTTTACCGCGTTGCCGCTCGTGCAAATCACGTCGCAGAGCGCCTTCACTTCCGCGCTGCAATTGATGTAGGCGATGGTCCAGAAATTCGGATTCGTATCCAGCAACGCTTTCAGCTTCGGCCCGGGGCAACTTTCCTCCAGCGAACAGCCTGCGTCCTTGTCCGGCAGCACCACGATCTTGTTCGGGTTCAGAATCTTCGCCGTCTCGGCCATGAAATGAACGCCGCAGAATACGATGACGTCCGCCGGTGTCTTCGCCGCCTGCTGCGCAAGACCCAGCGAATCGCCCACGTAGTCGGCGATGTCCTGGATTTCCGGCACCTGATAATTGTGCGCGAGAATGACGGCGTTGAGCTTTTTCTTCAGCGCGAGGATGTCGCGGGAGAGCGCATCGAGATTCGGCGGCGGCGTGCGCGCCTTGGTCTCGAATCGATCCACACTGGCGGGGATTTCGGCGACATCAATCATGCGGCGAGGTTAATGGGCGCAGAAAACACCGTCAACGCGGAGCGCTGGAGTTCACGCTTCAGCGTGTCCCCGGGGCGCGTACGCGCCCAGAACAAGCTGAAGCTTGGACTCCAACTCGCGTGAAAGCACGCGAGGCAGGCCCGAGGCGGTGCTCGGCGCTCCGTTCAATCACCGAGCAGGTGCTCAATCACCATCAGGTCGAGCGCCTGATAGTTCCGTTCCGCGATCAACTTCTGCGCCGCCTTCTCATCGAACGAGCGCGCCTTGGCCAATAGCTTCAAGAACGTGCGGCGGGAGTTCGTCAGGTGCGCCATCCAATGTTCCTCCTTCGTGGTGCGGAAGGGATGCACGTCGAAGCAAACGTATTCGCCCTTCTTGCCGTAGCCATTGCGCTCCAGCGCGCGGACTTGATCGAAGGCACTCCGAAGGTTGGTGCAACCGAACGGGCGGTCCTGATCGTACTTCATTCCGTTCTGATCGTTCAGGTGCAGCGACCAGAGCTTGCCGAAGGCGCAGGCGAAATCGATTTCATCCGCCGGATCGAGTCCGGCAAGAATCGCGTGCGCTGATTCAATCAGACAGCCGACGCGCTTCGGGTCGCGCGTCAGTTGGGCGATGGCGAGCGCGTGGCCGATGGTCGGAATATACGCGTGGTCCATCGGCTCATTCGGCTTCGGCTCGATGGAAAGGCGGATGCGTTTGTCGTGCGCCAGCATCTTGTCGAACGCCGCAACGAGCAAATCCACGCTGCGCCGCCCGCTCTTGGCTTCGCGGATGTAAGTGCCTTCGCGCGCCAGCCAGAGCACGAGCAGGTCCGTGCCGAGAATGTTCGCGAGGTCGATGGAGCGCAGCGAGCGGTCGATGGCGTATTGCCGGTGCTTCGGATCGTTGCTGGTGTAGCCGCCATCCACGGTCTGCGGCGCAAACCACAGGCGCGGCGCGACCATCTCGGCGGCGATGCCTTCGCCATCGAGACGCTTCTTCAACTCCTTCGCCTCTTTGCGGATTTGCGCCTCGCTCTTGCTGTCGATGTCCGGCACCGCGTCGTCGTCGTGGAACATCATGGCGTCGAAGCCGTGCTTCTTCAGTTGCGCCAGCTTCCAGTCGAAGGTCTGCGCGCGGCGCGTGGTGGGGCCGTAGGGATCCTGGCCTTCGCTGAGATTCCAGGGGCCGAAACAAAATTTATACGTGTGTGCTTTTGCCATAAAATGTGAGGGCGCGAGGCTACGGGGTGGAAAATTTTTGGCGAACGAAAAAATGCTGGGTGCCACGTGCCGCCCGCGTCCCGCTGGCGTGGCTTCTAAACCGGAACTATTCTTTAGCCACGGATGGAACACGGATGAAACACGGATTAGTCAGGCAGGCGTTTGTTTTGCAGGACGGCACCACCACGCACCGAGCAGTGGGTTTTTCCGGCCCATCCATTCAACCATCCTCGTCCCTCCTCCGTGTTCCATCCGTGTTCCATCAGTGGCTCAACTGCATGGTCCCAGTTAAAGGCCGGCTGGATTCGCCAGCGAGACGCTGGCGGCACGCCAAAAAATTGCTTGGGCGCAAATTCCCCGCATGTCTATGGTTGCGGCCAACCTATGGCGAACGGCAATGCACTCGAAGCCCTGCGGCGATTTGAAATCCCCGGTCGCATCTCCATCATCGAAGGCAACGGCGAACTGCCGAAGGTCGAGGTGACCAGCAACGCGGCGAGCGCGGAGGTTTATCTGCACGGCGCGCACGTCACAGATTTTCAGATCAACGGCCAGCCTCCCCTGCTCTTCATGAGCCAGTGCAGCCGCTTCGCGCGCCAGCAACCCCTTCGCGGCGGCGTGCCGATCATTCTGCCGTGGTTTGGCCCGCGCGAGGGCGAGCCGGCGCACGGCTTTGCGCGTCAGACGGACTGGGTGCTGCATGAGACCAGCGCGCTCCCGGAGGGCGGAGCCACGCTGCGCTTCAGCCTGCCGGAGACGAGCGCGGGCGGGATGTGGCCGCCCTTCACCGCGAACTACGTCGTGACCGTTACCGACCAACTCAAGCTCGATCTCATCGTCACCAACTGCTCGCGCGACCAGCCCTTTGCCTTCGAGAACTGTCTGCACACTTACTTCCACGTCGGCGACATCGTGCAGGCGGTGGTGGTGGGACTGAAGGGTGCGAGCTATCTCGACAAGGTGGAGAACTACGCGCCGAAGACGGAGCAGTTCAGCGAGATTCGCTTCGACTCCGAAGTGGACCGCACCTACCTCGACACGACGGGCAAGGTGGAAATTCGTGACCCATCGTTGCGCCGGAAAATTCTCGTCGAGAAATCTGGCTCAAGCTCGACGGTGGTGTGGAATCCCTGGATCGCCAAGTCGCAACAAATGCCCGACTTCGGCGAGGAAGAATACAAGCAGATGATCTGCGTGGAATCCGGCAACGTGGGACGGAACAAAATCACGCTCGCGCCCGGGCGCTCTTCTTTGCTGCGTGTCGTTCTGAGCAGCGCGGCTCTGTGAACGGAGCGCCGAGATTCCGTCGGGGTTGGCAGGTCGCGACACATTCCCGTTCCTTCTGCCCCTGAGGTTAAAATTAGAGCGCTGCCGTTGAATGCCTTGCCTTGCCAGTCAGGGCCGGGCCGGACAATCTTCCCGGCATCATGAGAACAAACTCTTGGATTCTCGCCTTGGTCTTCAGCACCGCATCCATCGACGCCGGCTTCGCGGCCGAGGCCCGGAAGCCGGCCCGTCCCCCGGTCACGTTCAGGCGGTCCAATGAGCCGGTGCGGCGGCAAGCCATTCCCCCCGCCCGGCCGACGAGCGCCCCACAGGCCGCAGGAATCATGCAGTCTGGCCAGCGTGCGACGCCGCCCGTGGCCGGCAGCGCGGCAACTGCGGTCTTGGTGGTGAGTGCTGGCTCTTGGGTCGGCGTGGTGGTCGCGACGGCTTCGGCGACCGGGCTTTCGCCCATGCTCCTTCCGCCATTCGCGGCCTCCGCGCTGGTGCCGGTCCTGCTGGATGCGGCCCAAACCGGGGAACAGCCTCCGCCATGCCGTTGTGATCCCAGGCCGTGATCCATCCGGTCGTCCGGCCATCCCGACGCAATCTCATCACCCCGACGCAAGGAGCGGATGGGTCCTGGACTCGAGCGGAAACGGCACGCGCGATTTACTCATGGCGGCGTGATACACGGCCATGACCATCTCGACGGCTCGCGCCCCGTTGCGTCCGCTGCATTCCGGCTCGCGATTTTTGGCGATCGCGTCCAGCCAGTCACCGACGGGGCCGAGGTTGTGCTCCGGTGGCGATTTCACCAGCGTCGCATCCAGCGGTTTCCATTCGTCGGTTTTACCAGAGATCTGCCAGCGCGTGGACTGGCGGAGGAAAACATTTGGACTGACGTCGCAGTTGATGCGCGCCACACCTTTACTGCCAAGAACTTCAATGCCCCAGTGCCCGAAAGTCTCGCGAAGTTTCCCGGCACTGGTGAATGTCGCATTCACTCCGTTTGCGAAACTGAATTGCGCGAACACTTCGTCACCAGCCACGAGTCCCACGTTGTCCTTCACCAACCGTCCGTCGGTCGCGACCACGTCCTTGCCCTGCCAGAGCACACGCGCACTGCATGACTGCGGGTCGCCGGCAAATAGACGCATCAAGTCGAAGAGGTGCGTGCCAAGCACCATCATGTCCTCGCCACCGGCGCGTGTGTCCTGTTTGCCGTAGGCGCGCAGCTCCACGAGGTCGCCGATCAGTCCTTCGCGCAGCGCCTGTTTTAGGCGCGATATCACCGGCATCATCCGCATGGTGTGGGAGACGGCGATTTTGAGTTTGCGCGCCTCTGCTTCGCGCAAGAGTTCGTCAGCCTCCGCGGGCGTGGTCGTGAAGGGCTTCTCGCAATAGACATGCGCGCCCGCGCGCAACGCCGCGAGCACGATGGCGTGGTGATGATCCGCATGCCGCATGGCCACGCTGACCAGGTTGGGGCGTTCCTTCTCCAGCAGTTCACGATAGTCGGCGTATTGGCGCGGTGCGGAAATCTTCTTCACCGCACGCGCCCGCCCGGCGTCGTCAGGATCGGCGAGCGCGACGAGCTTGAGGCCCACCCGGTTTTGAAAGATGGCATCGAGTCCATGTCCATAATCTCCGCGCCCGGTGTGGCCGATGACGGCGGCGGTGAGCGGTGCGTCTGCGGCCGCGTGTAGTAACGACGGCGCGGCCAGGGCGGCCAAGCCAATCCGCCGGGCAAAAACGCGCCGGTTCATCGGTGGATTCATCGGGCCAGCCTATGGCGTCCGATGAGCGAAGCAAGACCGCCTTGGCAGTTGTGAATTTCGCGCGCGAATGGCAGCTTGGCCCCAATCCAGATGACTCTCACCCGCGTTTTCAAAAATTGGTCGAGCGCGCTGGCGTGCTGCGCCGTGCTGTTCGCGACGCCGTCCGTACGCGCGGACGCGATGCTCCAGCTCTTCAACGTCAACTACAACGAACTCATCGCGAAGATGCCGGAGATTGCGGAGGCGGGTTACACGTCGCTGTGGCTGCCGCCGCCGGCCAAGGGCGGCTCCATCTTTTCCGTCGGCTACGATTTGTTCGATCCGTTTGATCTGGGCGACAAGGATCAGCAAGGCACGGTGCGCACGCGCTACGGGACGAAGGCGCAGTTGCTCCGCGCGGTGGAGATGGCGCATCGCTTCGGGCTGCGCGTTTATTTCGACAACATCATGAACCATCGCGGCTTCACGGTGCCGGGCTACGATGCGAACACGCCCACGAATTATTATCCCGGCATGAGGCCGGGCGATTTTCATCTGCAAGTTCTGTCCGGCCCGTTTTACCGGAGTTGGGACAACATCGGGAACTGGAACAACACCTTCGAGATTCAGAACAACCCGCTCTCGGGACTCATCGACATCGCGCAGGAGAATCCAAACATCAACTTCGGCGCGAACTACGGCAGCACGGCGGGCAGCCCGTTCTTCATCCGGCATCCGAACAATCGCGACTACTACATGGACCTCGCGCTCACGACGCTGCCCGGCGGCTATCACGGCTTCAATGGTACCAATGGTGATCCCGTGGCGGAGAACACCAGCGCGTATTCGATCCGCGCCGTGCTGTGGACGATGCACGAGACGAAGTGCGATGGCTTCCGTCTCGACGCGGTGAAGCACACGCCCGGCTACTTCTTTGGCGATTACGGGAGCGCGACGGGCAACGGCTACTGCGGCGCGATTCAGTCCATGTTCGATTACGTCCACGGCTTCGGGAACAACGTGCGCGGCAACGGCTACGTGGAAGGCGACGACAATCGCAACAGCAACTACGACGCGGAAGCCATTCGCAACGACGCGCTGATCTTCGGCGAACATCTCGGTGAGCCGCCGAGCTACGATGATTACCTCGGGCGCGGAATGCGGCTCCTCGACAATCCGCTGCGCAACAACCTGAACAACATCCTCGGCAATCCCAGCGCCTCGCTCGCCGGCTACGAGCAGCGCGACTCGGGCGGATTCAGCGCGCCGAATCGCGTCATGCACGCGTCGAGTCACGACAACGGTTACGCCAACCGCCGCGAGCTTCAGAACGCCTTCTACTTTTTCCGCGAGGGCATCCCGCTCCTCTACTCGGACGGCTACAACCAGGAGAGCAGC
>JBBQYK010000068.1:0-16224 GCA_038208765.1 Verrucomicrobiota bacterium | reverse complement strand
CAATGCGCTCAGCATCCGCCACGACAAGCGTCGCTTCGCCGCGAAATTCCGCCGGTTCAGAGAGCAAGTCACCGAACTTGGCTTTGAGTTGATTGGCGAAATCCAGCGCGTTCACGATTCAAACTGGGATAGCCATGGATGGGCACGGATGAAACACGGATTGGGAACAACAAGCCTCGCTTGTTTCTTCATCCGTGTTTCATCCGTGTTCATCCGTGGCTAAAAATTCTTTGATTATGCGACCTTGCGTCTCAGGCCGAGCACCGATTCCTTACTCACCTTCCCCTGCAACTTGATCAGCGCATCCAGCAGCGCCTCGGGTCGGGGCGGACATCCCGCGACGTAAACATCCACAGGAATGATGTTGTCCACACCTTGCAGCACGGCGTAGCTGCGATACATGCCGCCGGTCGAGGCGCACGCGCCCATCGCGATGACCCATTTCGGTTCGGCCATCTGGTCGTAGATGCGCTTCACGGCCATCGCCATTTTGTAAGTGACGGTGCCGGCGACAATCATGACGTCGGACTGGCGGGGGGAAAAGCGCATGACCTCGGAGCCAAAGCGCGCGATGTCGAACCGGCTCGCACCCGCCGCCATCAATTCAATCGCGCAGCACGCGAGGCCCATCGGCATCGGCCAGAGCGAGTTGCTGCGGAACCAATTCAGCGCGGCATCGACGCGGGTCACAATGACCTCGCCCTCGATTTTCGAGTTGTAGCCGAACTCAGTTGTTGTTGCGGTGTTTTGCATACGCACGCCGAAGCAAACACGGAAGAAATCCGTGACGGCGCAACGTATCCAGCGAGAAAAAACGCGGCAAGCCGTTTTGTGATTTTTTTCACAAAGTCGGCTTCCCTCAACCGGGCCGGTGTCTCAGTGGTCTTCCGTCGTGAAGGTGGCGACGATGGGCCGGTGGTCGGAACCGATGCCCCAGTTGGGAATCTTGATGATGAACGTCCCGCCGCTCACCCAGTCGCGCGTCATGCCTTTGCTCAACAGGATGTAGTCGATACGGCGGTAGGTGTCTTCTTTGCCGTAAAAATGTGTCCAGGTGATTTGCGGCGCGGGATAGCGCGGATTGTTGTTCGGCTGGTCGTCGCCGTTTTGCTCGGGGGGGCGCGAGTCGAAGAGCGCGTGCTTGCGGCCGGCGGCGATGAGGGTGCGGATGGGTTTGGCGTCGCGCACATCGTTCAAATCGCCGGCGACGATCAGGTTGGCCTCCGGGCGCGCGGTGAGTATGGCTTCAACTTTCTGCCGCAGAATTGCTGCCTCCTCGTCGCGCAACTCCTGTTCGTCCGCCTCGAAGGCCGCGAGCTTTGACTTCAAGTGCGCGGTGAGCAGCGTGAACTGATAACGGTCGTTCACGCGAATATCCACTTCCGCAAATCCGCGTTTCACGAAGTGACGTTTGTTGAACAGCACGAAGGAGTCGTTGGTGTGCGACCGGCGCGCGAGGATGGGAAACTTGCTCAACACGACGACGTGAATGTTCGTGTCCGTCGCGCTCACATGCTCCCAGAAGGGGAAGTCGACCCCTTCGCGTTTGAGGCTGTCCCGCAGTTCCAGCAGCGCATTCGTGCCGCCCATTTCCTGCAAGGCGATCACGTCGGCCTTGGTGGCGATGATGCTTTCCCGCACCTTCGCCTTCGCCGTGTCGGACTTCGCGGGGCGGGTGCCGATGGGGGCGTCGAGGTAGTTCTGCACGTTGTAAGTGGCGACGCGGAAGGTCTCGGCGGAAAGCGCGGACAGAGCAGCGCAGCAAAGCAGCAGAACCAGAATGCCCCCGGGGTTTGGCATGGCCGGGTGATAGCAGGCCGGAAAGAAAACGGAAGCGCGGAGTTTTTCGCCCCGTAGCGGCGTCTCGGTAGAGCGCCGCCATCTGAATTTTGGATTATGGCGGCACTCTGCCGAGAGCCGCTACGAGGAATCAACCAATCAACTCCGCCGCCTTCGTCGCGATGTCACCGCGCATCAGCGACTCACCCACCAGGATGGCGCGCGCGCCGGCTTTCGCCACGCGCTCCACATCGGCGCGCGTGTGGATGCCGCTCTCGGCGACCAGCACCACGTCGTCAGCACCGCGCGCGGTGAAGACTTTCGCGGCCAGCGTCTCGGTGGTGGCGAGGTCCACTTTGAAATTCTTCAGGTTGCGGTTGTTCACGCCAATGAGCCTCGCGTCGATGGCCAGCGCGCGTTCCAGTTCCTCCTCGTCATGCACTTCCACCAGCGCGGCCAGGCCGGACTCGGTGGCGAGTTCGTGGAACTCCTTCAACTGCGCATCCGACAGGATGGCCACGATGAGCAGGATGGCGTCCGCGCCCCACTCGATGGCTTCGTGAATCTGCCGCGCATCGATGATGAAGTCCTTGCGCAGGAGCGGCAGCTTCACCGCCGCGCGAATCTGCTTCAGGTAATCCAGCTTGCCTTGGAAGAACTGCTCGTCCGTCAGCACGGACAGACAACTCGCGCCCGCCGCCTCGTATTGTTTCGCGATGGCTACCGGATCGAAGTCTGCGCGAATGACCCCCGCCGACGGCGACGCCTTCTTCACCTCCGCGATGAGCGCCACCGGCCCGCGCCGCGGATGACGCAGCGCATAATTGAACCCCCGATGATCCCCGCGCTTGGTCAGCGCCTTCTTCAACGACGCCACCTTGACGTCGCGGCGCGGCAGCAAAGCGACTTCCCGATGCTTCTGTTCAACAATGGTGTCGAGGATGTTCACAAGGTGGAAACACTGGGCATCAGCAAACCAAATATCAAATCTCTCCGTGCCCTTGCCGCGCCGGGGCAGACGGGCCTACCTTCGGGCGAGTTTTATGACACGAGATCAAATGCAGACCGCGATTCGGGAAGGCATTCCGTTCATCATCAGGATGGCTGACGGCGAGAAGTACGAAGTCTTGGAACAATCCATGGTGGCCTTGGGCCGAACCCAGGTCGTGGTCATTGGCAAGGACGACGTCGCGCACATCCTGCCGCTGCTGACGATGACTGGCATCAGCTACTCCAGAACGAAAAAGTAACCGCGGACAGCGCGGCCTATTCATCCTCATCCTTCACCCCCTGCACGCGCTTGAGCGGACAGCCCGCCCGCAGCCACGCGTTCACATACGCATCCAAGTCTCCGTCCATCACCGCCTGCACATTGCTCGTCTGCACGCCGGTGCGGAGGTCTTTCACCATGCGATAGGGCTGGAAGACGTAGCTGCGAATCTGGTTGCCCCAGCTCACGCTGCCTTTGTCGCCGTAGAAGCGCTCCATGTCGCCCTTCGCTTCGTCGAGCTTCAGCGCGTAGAGCTTCGAGATGAGCATGGCCATCGCGGTGGCCTCGTTCTGCACCTGGCTGCGCTGGGCTTGCGACGCGGCCACGAGGCCGGTCGGGATGTGCGTCAAGCGCACTGCCGTCTCCACCTTGTTCACGTTCTGGCCGCCCTTGCCGCCCGAGCGATAAGTGTCGCGCCGGATTTCCGTCTTCGGAATCACGATGTCTGCCTCCATGATGTCGCTCAACTCCGCGATCACATCCACGCTGGCGAAGCTCGTGTGCCGTCGGTCATTGGAATCGAAAGGCGAAATGCGGACGAGCCGATGCACCCCGCGCTCCGCCTTCGCGAAACCATACGCGTTCTCCCCCTCCACGCGGAACGTCACGCTCTTCAACCCCGCCGAATCCCCCTGCAACGCATCCGTCACCTCCCACTTCCAGCCGCGCGAATCGAACCACCGCCCATACATCCGCGAGAGCATCTCCGCCCAGTCCTGCGCCTCCGTGCCGCCCGCGCCGGCCTGAATGCTGAAGATGGCGTTGCGCGCGTCATGCGGCCCGTTGAGAAAGACCTTCAACTCCAGCGCCTCCAAATCCCGTCCCAGCCGCGCGAGATCGCGCTCCAGTTCCTGGAGGTAAGGGAGTTGTTGCGCGACGGGTTCGGACTCGGCGAGTTCCACCATCACGCGGAAATCCTCGACCACCTTCTCGGCGGACAGCAGTGGGTCAATGCGCTTGCGGAGCCGCGTCCCCTCGTCCACCAGCTTCTGGGCCTGCTCGCGCTGGTTCCAGAAGGACTCCGCGCTCATCAGCGACTCCAGTTCGCTCAGGCGTTTCTGCGCGCTGGCGACGTCAAAGAAACCTCCGCAACTGGGCCGTCTTGGCAGCGGTGGCGTCGATCTGGGCGCGAATCGGGTCAAACATGAGGGGCGGAAGGTAGGGAAAGGCTGGAATGGTGAAAAGCTGAAACACTGAAATGGAAAAGGCGCTGGGCATCCCCATCGCTTCGCTGGATACCCGCTGTTTGGAGTCGTGATGAGCGCGTGGTGAGCACGAGGTTGTTGTGGGCAGTGACCGCGTGGACGCGGGCGGTGGTCAGGGAAAGCACGAGCGCCAAAAAGGCCATCAGTGCAACGGACAGGGCACGGGACAGCGGAAATGTTCGGAATATTTCATAACTCTCGTTACCTTTCTTATTTCCGAACTACCGAATCACGCCCCACGATTCTGTTCCCATCGCCCTTCCTCCTGTTCACTCCGCGAGCGACTGCCCCTTGTGGCGCTGCTGCTGGAAGAAGGTGCGGAGCATCTCGCGGCATTCCGCCTCGCGCACGCCGCCGGTGATTTCGCTGCGGTGATTGAGCGTCGGGAATTGCAGCAGGTTCATGGCGCTGCCCGCCGCGCCGCCCTTCGCATCGAACGCGCCAAAGACCACGCGCGCCAGCCGCACATGGACGATGGCCCCGGCGCACATCGGGCACGGCTCCTTGGTCACGTAGAGCGTGCAGTCGGTGAGTCGCCAGTCGCCCACGGCCTGCTCGGCCTGGGTGAGGGCGAGCATCTCGGCATGGGCCGTGGCGTCCTTGAGCAGCTCCACCTGGTTCCACGCGCGCGCGATGATGCGCCCGGCCCGCACGACGACCGCGCCCACGGGCACTTCCTCGGCCGCGAAGGCTTTCGCGGCGAACCGCAACGCTTCGCCCATGAAGTAGTGGTCGCTGTGGAGGTCAATTAACGGTGCATCCATGACGCTCGTATTTGTTCAAAGTTCAAGGTTCAGAGTTCGAAGTTCAAAGTTCAAAATCGGGGGAACTCTGAACTTTGAACTCTGAACGCGGATTCACGCCGGTCTCGACTCCTCCATCACCCATTCGGTCCGTCCGTCTTCATGCCAGTGCCAGTGCGCGGCGAAGAAGCCGCCGCGATGCTGCCAGAAGAGCGGCCAGAGAATGTCGCGGTCGGTCTGGGGAATGTGCAGCGCGGGAATCTCGTCGCGCGCGAAGAAGCGAAAGGTGCCCTCGGGATGCGGCGGCGGGCATTCTTTGAGTCGCGACTTCACCTCGAAGAGAAACATCAGCCAGTGCCCCGCGCCGCCGTAGGCGTGTTCGCTCACGACGGCGGCGAGGTGCAAATCGCGCGGCGTGATCGTGAGACCGATTTCCTCATGCGCTTCACGGCAGGCGCAGGCATAAGGGGATTCGCCCTCGTCACTCTTAAGTTTGCCGCCGCACGGACTCCAGAAGCCGAGATTGGGTTCCTGCGCGCGTTCGAGCAGGAGCACTTCATCGCGTTCATTAAACACGTAAAGCAGGGTGGCGATTCGATACGGCAAGCGCACGCCGGGGATGAAACGGGAAAGCGGGAGAGGGAGAAAGGGGGAAAGTGAGAGAGGGAAGCTCCCAATCCCAAACTCCAAACTCCAAAGGCGCGGAAGTTCACGAGCCGCCAGCGTGCTGCCAGTTTGCAACTGGCAGGGGCCGCCACGTCAGAAGGGCTTTCGAAAGTTCCCACGTCTCAGATAAACGCGAGCCGCACCGGCCGGTTACAAACCGGCAGCACGTTCTTGCCGCCGCGCGAGCGCGGCCAGCACCCGCTCCAGATCCTCGGGCGTGTTGACGTTGCCGAGTTCCTCGCTGCGCGCCGGAACGAGGAGGCGGCGCGCGTGGAGTTTCCCGGCCAGCGATTGGAGGGAGAATTCACCGGCGGCCAGTTGCATCTCCACCACCGCAAGATCCGTCACGGGCAGCAAGAGCGGAAATCCCACGCGCTGCTCCTGCGCGGTGAAGGTGGCGCACTTCCCATCGGCGCTGGCGCGAAAGAGGCGGCGCAGCAGCAGCGGCGAGATAAGCGGCATGTCGCACGCGAGGAAGAGCACGCCGCGCGCGCCGGTCGCGCGCAACGCGGTGACGATGCCGCCGAGCGGGCCGCAGCGCGGGACGGCATCCTTGCGGAGGACACGGACGCGCGGCTGGAGCGGCCCCCGGCGCGCGTTCGCGTAGCCGGTAAGTCCGAGGGAGGAGTTCATCGCCACGGCGCGGATGCGCGCGAGCATGGTCACGCCGTCGAGCTTCATCCGCGCCTTGTCGCGGCCCAGGCGCGTGCTCAAGCCACCGGCGAGAATGCAGATTTCGAGCGGAACTTTTTCGCGGTCAGGCACGGTCGCGTCACCGCTTGAAGATGACGGCGAGAATGCCCCAGAGCACCAGCACCAGCACGACGACGAGGAAGATGAAACGATTGCGCGCCACGCGCTTCTCGTAGCGCAGCGGGCGCAGACCCTGAATGCTGCCGGCGGCGAGGTAGTTCACGAGCTTGGGATTCGAGGCGGGCGGGGGCTGGAACACTTCCTTGAATTTTCGCCACGCCGCCACGAGGTCAAATTTACGCACGCCCAGCTCGTTGTAATGTTCGCGACCCGGCTGCGGCGCGGCGGATTGCAGCGGCGCGTGATCGACCTTCTCGAAATGTTCGCGCGGGGCCGGCGCAGGAGCCGGAGGCGAAGACGGCGCGCGCGTGGCCAGTCCGCCGGGCGCGGTCGAGGAGCGGAAGCGCGGCTGCGGGTTCGCGGCCTCGTTGGAGAGATTTTTGATCTGCGACTCCAGCGCCTCGATCTGCGCGGTCAGGGCGCGCGCCTTGTCGGAAATGGGATCGTGCTTTTTCTGGAAGAGTCCCATGACGCGAACTCAGCGCCGCAGGAGCAGCACCACGATGATGACCAGCGCGCCCAGGGCGAGCGGCCAGGTGAGGGCGAGGCCGAGACGGCAAAGTTCGAGAAAACTTTTTTCCGCGAGCGGCACGACGGGCGCGGCCTGATCCTGCGCGACGGCCTGCTGGAATTTCTCGCCGGAGAGCACCGGCCACTTGAGGCGCGCGCCGTTCCATTCCATGCGCGCGCTTTCGATGGCGGTGTTGGCGCGGGTGAGCTCGAGTTGAAAATCATCCTTGGTCCATGCGGAGTCGTTGATGGCCTGGACTTTCCCGAGGGCCTCACGCAACTCGCCGAGCGTGCGGGCCATCTGCTCGGCGTCGCGGCGCGCGGCGAACTCGGATTCCTCCAGCAGGCCGATGCCGCGCGTGAGGTGGTGCAGCACTTCCTCGCGCCCGGTCGTGAACTCGGTCTGGCGGCGGCGGGTTTCTTCGAGCGCGCCGCGCTCGCGCTCGAGTTCGGTCTGCGCGCGTTTCAACTCGGCGAGCTTGCTCTGCAAATCTCCGACCTTGTGGTCCACTTCCTCGCGGGTCGGGGCGCGGCTGCCGTCCAGCAGCGGTTGCGCGGTGGCGGAAGCGGTGGAACTCGCGCCGCGAAACGACGTGCGTTGCGCCGCCTCGAACTCGCGGTCCACGAACTCGGAAGCATCAAATTCAGTAGCCATGCGCGCGACTTTAGGCAGCGTGTTTCACGGTGTAAAGGCGCGGTTCGGTTCCGCGTGGGACGAGGACAACGGAATCCTCGCCCGCCGCCGGGTCTTCATTTGCCTGCCCCAATTCGTCTGCCACTTTTCCTTTTCCGCAGCGGCTGGCAGACGAATTGGGGCAGACGGTTGGGAAAGGGCGGAACCACTCCGTCCAGTTTCTTCCGCGCCGCGAGTTGCCTTCACGTTCTTCATCAGAAAACTTTTCACGCACGGACCACGCGGGTAGCGTCGCGCACTGCCATGAAAACATTTGCCCTGAACTGCCTCCGGCTGGCCGCGCTGCTCGCGCTCCTGTTCACGATCCCTTCCTGCCGCACCCGCGACGTGGAGGAAAAATCCGCCGGCTGGAAACCGATCTTCGACGGGCGTTCCACGGACGGCTGGCAGATGACCGGCCCCGGCGAATTGCGATTGGTGAATGGTGAACTCGTGACCCACGGCGGCATGGGCATGTTGTGGTACTCGCGCGAAAAGTTTGGCGACTGCCGCCTCCGCGTGGTCTTCAAGCCGACCACCACGAACGACAACTCGGGCGTGTTCATCCGCATTCCCGCGCCGCCCGGCGATCCGTGGTTCGCAGTCAATCGCGGCTACGAGGTGCAGATTGAAAATCGCGGCGACGCCTGGCACCGCACCGGCACGCTCTACAGTTTCAACGAGGCGAAGCAAAACGTGAACACGCGCCTGAACGAATGGAACGTGCTGATCATCACCCTCGAAGGAAAGCGCACGCGCGTGGAAGTGAACGGCGTGCTCGTCACCGATTTCCGCGAGGGCGATCCCGTGCCGCTGAAGGTGCAGGACTACGAGCCTGACCGCGGCCTGCGCCCGAACGCCGGTTACATCGGCTTGCAAAATCACGACGATACGGCGCGCGTCCATTTCCGCGAAGTGAGCGTGGCCCCGCTGCGTTGAGAGCCACGTGCCCCCGGCGTCCCGCCGGGTCGCGGTATTCGCCAATCGAGACCTGCTCGTCGTGAATTGCGTTCCACCCGGCGGGACGCCGGGGGCACGTGGCCGGACGCCTTCGCGAGTAATTCCTTGCACTCACGAAATTGGAAATCGACACTTCACGGCACAGCTATGGCAGCCAAGTCGATTCCCAAGAAGGGCCGCAGGATTTCCTCCGATCCTTCCACCGTCGCCGCATCCAAATCACGGGTCGTCAAACTCGTCGAACCAGCCGCCCCGCGCGCGGCCCGCGCGGCCACCGAACCTATGCCGCTGCGCGAGCGTTACGACGGCGACTCGGCCATCAAACTTTATCTCCGCGAAATCGGCCAGGTGCCGCTCCTCACCATCGAGGAGGAGAACTCCCTCGCCGCGCGCATCAAGAAGGGCGACAAGGCCGCGCGCGAGCACATGATCAAGGCCAACCTCCGCCTCGTCGTGAAGATCGCGCACGACTACGAGAACTTTGGCCTGCCGCTCCTTGATTTGATCAGCGAGGGGAACATCGGCTTGATGAAAGCGGTCGAGCGTTTTGATCCGGCGAAAGGCGGCAAGCTCTCGACCTACGGCTCGTGGTGGATCAAGCAGTCGATCAAACGCGCGCTCGCCAACCAGTCCAAGGTCATCCGCCTGCCCGTGCATCTCGTGGACAAGATCGCGAAGATGCGGCGCGTGTCCCTGAAGTTGCAGGAGGAGTTTGGCCGCGAGCCGACCGACGAGGAACTGGCCGAGGAGATGAACATGAGTCCCTCGCGCGTGGCGCAGATGCGGACGGCGGCCATCCGCCCCGCCTCGCTCGACGCGCCGATTGGCGACGATGATTCGCAGACGTTTTCCGATCTCGTGCAGGACGACCGCGCGACCTCGCCCTACGAGGATTTGGAGGACAAGACCGTGACCGACATGTTGCAGGAGATGGTGAAGACGCTTGATCCGCGCGAGGCGACGATCCTGCGCTACCGCTTCGGCCTGGACGGCGGCAACGAGAAGACGCTGGAAGAAGTCGGGCAGAAATTCGGCGTGACCCGCGAGCGCGTGCGGCAGATTCAGAACATCGCGCTCAAGCGGCTGCGGAAGATGATTGAGAAGCTGGAGGCGCGGAAGAAGTAGCGGGGTGGCGCGAAGGGGCGTGGGAAACGCGGCGCTGAGCGCCCGCACTCCAAACGCTGGCGCGCCGCATCAGATGCCTCGTCACTCGCGAAACGTTCGGAGCGGTCGCTTCACCGCCGCTTTCAAACAACTCATGGCACTCAAGAATTCTTTGTCCGTGTCTTCCGTGTTTTCCGTGGTTAATAGAAAACCGAACTGATTATGAGCAACGCCGCCGCGATTCAGAACGCCATCCGCAACATTCCCGACTTCCCCAAGCCGGGCATCCAGTTCAAGGACATCACGCCCCTGCTCGGCGATGCGAAGCTCTTCGCCGCGAGCATTGATTTGCTGACCAGCAGTTTCAAACCGGGCGAGGTGGACTTCGTCGTCGGCATTGATGCGCGCGGATTTATTTTTGCCGGCGCGGCGGCCTTGAAATGGGGCGCGGGCTTCGTGCCCATTCGCAAGCAGGGCAAGCTGCCCTTCAACACGCACGAGGAAAGTTACGACCTCGAATACGGCTCGAACGTGCTCGCCATCCACACCGACGCCGTGAAGCCCGGCAGCCGCGTGGTGTTGGTGGATGATCTGCTCGCGACCGGCGGCACGGCAGGCGCGGCCGCGTCGCTGATCCAGAAGATTGGCGGCAATCTTCTCGAAGTCTGTTTCCTCATCGAGCTCTCCTTCCTGAACGGACGCGAGAGGCTGAAGGGAATGCCGGTGCGCTCCATCGTGCGTTACTGACACAACGTGCCTCCAGCGTCCCGCTGGCGTTTTGCCCTGTGAGTCCCGCATACGGTGAACAACAAATCATCCCAGTGCGCGACTACGATCTCGCGGCGACGCTGGCGTGCGGCCAAACCTTTCGCTGGCGCGAGCGTGCCGGCTGGTGGCCCGGCGTGATCGCGGGACGCTGGGTGCAACTGCGCCAGTCGGAGGAGGGAATTGTTTTTCAAACCGCAACTCCATCAAGCGACGCCGCACCGCTCCGCCACTACCTGCAAACAGAAATTGATCTCGCGCCCGTGCTGTCGAGTTTTCCTGACGACGAACCGATGCGCGCCGCGACGACCGCCTGCCGTGGCCTGCGCCTGCTGCGGCAGGAGCCGTGGGAATGCCTGGCGTCGTTCATCCTCTCCTCCACGAAACAGATTGTACAGATTCAGCAAATCGTCGCGCTGCTCTGCGAGCGCTTCGGCGCGCGGTTGATCGTTCCGCCGGGCCACGGGCCGGCGTTCAATTTTCCTTCCGTCGAAAGAATCGCCGCCTGCACGGAGCAGGAGTTGCGCGACTGCAAAATGGGGTTCCGAGCACCGAACCTCTTGCGCACCGCAAAGATGATGGCCGCTGGAGAAGTGGATTTAGCCCGTCTGCATTCGTTCACGGTCGAAGAGGCGCGCGCGGAGTTGCTCAAGTTTCCCGGCGTCGGAAACAAGATCGCCAACTGCGTGCTGCTCTTCGCCTATGGATTTCAGCAGGCCTTTCCCGTGGACGTGTGGGTGATGAAGGCGCTGCGCGAATTGTATTTCCCGAAACGGCGCGTGAGCGAGAAACGCATCGCGCGCTTCACCGCCACGTACTTCGGCCCGAACGCCGGCTACGCGCAGCAATATCTTTTCCACTACATGCGGACGAGGGCGGTGGGGCGAAACACGGCGGCGAGCAGTGGGCGGGAAGAAAAGCGGCGCTAAAGCGACCGCACTCCAAACGCTGGCGCGCAGCATCGAACGCCACTTGCGTCGCGTAGCGTTTGGAGTGCGGTCGCTTTAGCGCCGCTTTTGAAAACGTGCCACTTCCAAATTTCACTTCTCGCCATCACGAATCAGAAATTCGCCCTTGGCAATTTTTCCCACCGCGCGTACCAACACGCCGCTCTTTGAAACGGTCCCGCACGTCGCGGGATTTCGTCGCAGTCCAGCGTCAGGGAACCCGGTGAGAATCCGGGACGGTTGCGCCACTGTCAGGAGATACAAACTCCAACCGCGCGTCAGCAAAAGCTGGCGACGGCTGAAGCCACTGGGTCCGCTCGCGGATTCGGGAAGGCGGGAGGGAGGCCATGCTCTGAGTCAGGATACCGGTTGGATTGCGCTCGTCGTGCTGCGTGCTTGTTGCGCGCGGCAACTTCTCCGTCAAAGAGAAGGATGAGGCCAGCCCCGCACGCCGGTTTGCGCGCGGGATCGCTGAATGATCGTTTGCCTTCATTCGCCGTTTGACGGGAGTGAAGGCTTTTTTTGTAGCGGCATCTCGTGAGAGTGCCGCTCAAACAACCAATGGCGGCGCTCTTACGAGACGCCGCTACAAGCCTTCTTCCCCGCTCTGGTCTCAGTGAAACCGTCCGTCGCGTCGTGCGCCGGGATAAAACTCAGATCAGAAACATGAAAACAATCAGCCTGTTCGCGCTGGCCTTCGCCAGCCTCGTTATCAACTCCCAGGCCGCCAAAACGAATTTTGCGGCGCGCGTCATCAGCTACGATCCCGGTGTCGGCTTTGCCGCCGGCTTCACCAACCCGCCGGCCGTGCTCGGCGAGCCGTCGCGCGTGAATCCGTTTGGCGACGCGGTCGAGCCGTTCAATCCGCCCTATGGCCAGGCGCAGTTGCTCTCCATCGGCGAAGGCGGCTCCGTGACCATCAAGTTCGACAAGCCCGTGGATGACAAAAAGAAAAACCCGTTCGGCCTCGACTTCATTCTCTTCGGCAACACCGGCTTCATCATCACGAATGATTTTGATCCCATGACCTACGAATGGATTGGCGTGCCGGCCACGGATGGTTCGACCTTCGCCAACAACCCCGGCGTGACGCGCATCTCGGTGAGCAAAGACGGCGAGAAATTCTACGTGCTTGATCCGAGTCTCGCGCCCGTGGCCGACGGCTTTTTCCCCACGGACGGCGCGGGCGACTTCCGCCTCCCGGTGCATCCCGGCCTGACGGCGGCGCACTTTGCGGGCGTGACCGTGAACGACATCCGCGTGCTTTACGACGGCGCGGGCGGCGGCACGGGCTACGACATCGCGTGGGCGCGCAAGTCGAACGGCAAGAAAGCTGACCTCTCCTCGATCCGCTACGTGCGCGTGGAAGTGTTGAGCGGCAAGGCGGAGTTGGACGGCTTTGTGGAAGTGGACGTGCCGAAGCGCCAAGGCCGCTAAAACAACCCGCCCACGCCATGCTGTCGCGCGCGTTCATTCGCCAAAGCTCCGCAGCTTTTCCCCTCGGGAAAAGCCAGTGGTCGCTCGAATGGCTGCGCGACAGCTTCCGTGTAGTGGGGCGGGCGTCCCGCCTGCCTTCAGTCCTTTGGCCGTCCCGGCTGAAGGACACCAGCCGGGACGGCCCGTGGACTAGCGGCAGCCGAGACGGCTGCACCACTATTGCGCGTCTGCTGCTCTTGCTCTTCCTGACCGCCGCGGGCCTCGCGCACGCGGCGGTCCTCTCGGAGAATTTTTCCACCGACCCACGCGCGCGCGGCTGGAAAAATTTCGGCGACACCAATCTGTTCCGCTGGAACGCCACGAACCAGAATCTCGAAGTCGCCTGGGATTCCTCGCGCACGAACAGCTTCTTCCATCTGCCGCTCGGCACGATTGTCTCGACGAATGATCCGTTCTCCATCGCGTTCGATTTGCGGATGAGCGCCATCGCCATCGGCACGAGCAGCAACAAGCCCTACACGTTTCAACTCGCGCTGGGCTTCGTGAACTCCGTGAGCATGACGAACGCCAGCGCCTTTCGCGGCGCGGGCCAGAGCGCGACCTATGGCGTGCGGAACACGGTTGAGTTCGATTATTTTCCCGACTCTGGTTTCGGCGCGACCTTTGCGCCCACGGTCATCTCCACGAACAACCGTGTGGCCTTCAGCGACAATCATCCGCTCACGCTGACCACCGGCGATTTGTTTCGCGTCACGATGAGCTACAGCAACCTCGTCCTCCGCACGCAAGTCACGCGCAACGGTTCGCCCTACGGCTTGCCGCCGACCAACTACATCAAAGACCTCGCCCTCGCCGCGTATCCCGACTTCCGTGTGGACACGCTGGCCATCATCAACTGGAGCGACGCCGTGCAGGCCGGCTCAACGCAGTTCTGGGGTTCAATCCTCGCGCATGGCGTGGTGGATAACTTTCTCGTGACGGTGCCGGATGCGCCGGTGGGAAATTTCGTTGGCACAAAATCGAACGCGGTGTGGCGCGCGACATTCGTGGCGAAGACCAACTGGTTTTACGCGCTGGAACGCACGGTGGATTTCAACTCGTGGAATGTTGTCTCGCCCACGAATGGCGGCGTGAATGGGGCGATGTGGTTGCAGGATACGAACGCGCTCACGAACGCGTTTTATCGTATCAAGGCGGTGAAGCCATGAGCCATCGGCGCGAGGAGTGCCCCCGGCATCCTGCCGGGTGGAAGTTTGCTGACGACGAGCGCTGCTCGACGAGGGAGGTGCGTTGGAAGTTATCGAGCGCGGACCCGGCGGGACGCCGGGGGCACGTTCGCGCTTTCACCCTCATCGAACTGCTCGTCGTCATCGCCATCATCGCGATTCTCGCCGCGCTGCTGCTGCCCGCGCTGGCGAATACCAAGCAGTCGGCGAAGCGCATCCAGTGCGTGAGCCAGCTTCGCCAGCTCGGTCTCGCCACGCACATGTATCTCGACGACCACGACGGGCGCACCTTTCCCTTCAAGTATTACGAGACGAACGGCGGCGCGCTCTACTGGTTTGGCTGGATCGAGAACGGCGTCGAGGGCGAGCGCCGCTTCGATGCCACGCAGGGGCCGCTCTTTGATTACGTGCAGGGGCTGGGCATCGAGATTTGTCCATCGCTGAATTACGCGAGCGGCCATTTCAAACTGAAGGCGAAGGGCGCGTCCTTCGGCTACGGCTACAATCGTCATCTCGCCTCGACGAATGATTTTCCCGCCGTGAATTCCGAACTCGTCCGCGACGCCGCCGGCACCGCGCTCTTCGCCGACGCCGCGCAGATCAATGACTTCCAGGCACCGGCCTCGCCGGAAAATCCGCTGCTTGAGGAATGGTATTACGTGGACGCGGCGGACGGCTCGTTCAGCTATCCCAACGCGCACTTCCGCCATCGCAAGCGCGCGAACGTGGCGTTCCTCGACGGTCACGTTGCTCTCGAACGGCCCGCGCCCGGCACGCTGGACGAGCGGCTGCCGGGCGAGCACGTCGGAAGGTTACGCCCGGAAATTTTGCAACCCCGCTGGTAATGGTGAAGCGCACCCCGCGCTTGTGCCATCCGTCGCGGCAACGTATTCAAGGCCGCGTCATTCATGAAAAATTGTTTCTTCACTCGCGGCTGGCTGGCGGTGGTTTTCTCACTCGCCATTTTCTCCACGCCGTTGCGCGCCGCCGATGACAACACCGACGGACTGGCCGCGCTGGTGGAACTGCTCGGCTCCAGCGACGACGCGCAATTTCAATACGACGTGCTCAAAGGTTTGAGCGACGGCTTGAAAGGCCGGCGCGAAGTGAAGATGCCCACCGGCTGGGAACCCGTGGCCGAGAAGCTCGCAAAAAGCACGGACGCGCGCGTGCGCGACTTGAGCCAGTCGTTGTCGGTGACGTTCGGCAGCGCGTCGGCGCTCGCGGCGTTGCGGGAAGTGCTGCTGAACCCGGCCGCGAAAGTCATCACGCGCAGCAATGCGCTCGTCGCGCTGCTCTCGGCCAAAGACCCGAAGCTCCCGCCCGCGTTGCAATCGTTGCTCACGGATTCGGCCATGCGCGGCGGCGCCTTGCGCGGGCTGGCGGCTTACGATGATGCGAAAACTCCGGCGGCGATTCTGGAAGCGTATCCTTCGCTCAACGCGTTGGAAAAAAAGGACGCACTGAACACGCTGGTCTCCCGCGCCGCCTACGCGAAGGCGCTGCTCGCCGCCGTCGCGGAGAAGAAAATTTCCTCGAAAGATTTGAGCGCGGACCTCGTGCGTCTGCTCCGCAATCTCAAAGACCCGCAACTCAACGAACAAGTCGCGCAGACCTGGGGCGTGGCGCGCGAATCGCAGGCGGACAAACTCGCCGACATGGCACGCTACAAGAAACTCATCGCGGACAAAGGCTACGGCAACGCCTCGCGCGGGCGGGCGACCTACGCCAAACTTTGCCAGCAGTGCCACACGCTCTTCGGTGAGGGCGGCAAGATCGCGCCTGACATCACCGGCTCCAATCGCAGCGACCTTGATTACATTCTCCACAACGCCGTGGACCCGAACGCGGAGATTCCGAACGACTACCGCACCTCGAACATTGAGACGAAGGACGACCGCGCCATCACCGGTATCGTCACGAAGCAGGATGAAAACGCGCTGACCATTGTGACCGCGAACGAAACACTGGTGCTGCCGCGCAATGAAGTGAAGTCGCTGGCGCAGACGGAACTCTCGATGATGCCGGAGGGCTTGTTGCAGGCGTTGAGCGATGATGAAGTGCGCGACCTGCTGGCCTATCTCCGCAGCCCGGCGCAGGTGGCGCTGCCGACGGAGCAGAAATGA
>JBBQYK010000067.1:0-16292 GCA_038208765.1 Verrucomicrobiota bacterium | reverse complement strand
ATCAACGGCCCCGAAGTCGAGGCCGTGTCGCGTTACATCAACGACGCGTTTTATTCCCGGGAGGCGCGCGCGAAGAAAAATCCCGCGCGCATCGAACTCGTCCACCTCACCAATCTGCAATACGCCAACGCCGTCGCCGATCTGCTCCGGTCGTTCACCGGCGGCGAGAGCGCGTTCGGCCATGAGCGCGGCCTGCGCGCCAGCTATCAGCCGCGCGGCCCGCTGCGGAACAACCGGAAAGGCATCGACCGCGTGGATCGAGAGGTGAATTTTGATTTCACGCAGCGTACGCCCTTCGATGACCAAAGCACCAACGCGTCGCCGAAGACGAACGAGTTTTCCATGTCCTGGCGCGGCTCCGTCTTGGCCGACGAGACCGGCGAATACGAGTTCATCGTGCAGACCCCGAACGGCGTGCGCCTTTGGGTCAACGACGACGACCAGCCCTTGATCGACGCCAGCGTGGCTTCGGGTGATGTGAGCGAGCACAAAGCGCGCTTGCGACTCATCGGCGGGCGCGCGTATCCGCTGCGGCTCGAAAGTTCGAAAGCACCGCGCGACAAAAAAGCGTCTGTGGCGTTGCTCTGGAAACAACCGCACGGCTCGGAGGAAATCATCGAGGCGCGCAGCCTCTCCACCGCACGCGTCGCGCCGACGTTTGTCATCAGCACGCCGTTTCCGCCGGACGACAGCAGCGTGGGTTACGCGCGCGGCACCGCGGTGTCGAAAGCGTGGGACGAGGCCACGACCTTCGCCGCCATCGAGGCGGCGAACCACATCATCAAAAACCTCGACCGCTACACGGGGACCAAGGCGACCGCCACCAATCGTGCGGCGAAAGCGCAATCATTCTGTGAGCAGTTCGCCGTCGCCGCGTTCCGCCGTCCGCTCACGGCGGACCAGAAGCGGATCCTCGTGACCGAGCAGTTCAAGACCGCGCCGCAGTTGGAAGACGCGGTGAAACGCGCGGTCCTGCTCGCGCTCAAGTCGCCGCAGTTTCTTTATCTCGGACTCGACAGCGCGAAGCCCGATGATTTCGCCGTCGCCTCGCGCCTTTCCTTCGGGCTCTGGGATTCCGTGCCCGACGCCGCGCTGACCAAAGCCGCCGCGCAGGGCGCGCTCCGCACCTCCGAACAAGTCGCCGCGCAGTCCCGCCGGATGCTCGCCGACCCGCGCGCCCGCGCGAAGATGCGCGTCTTTCTCCATCAGTGGTTGCAGGTGAATCACTCCGAGGATTTTTCCAAGGACGCGAAAATGTATCCCGAGTTCACGCCCGACCTCGTCTCCGATCTTCGTACGTCGTTGAACCTCTTCATCGACGGCGTGGTCTGGAGCGAGCGCTCGGATTACCGCGAACTGCTCCTGGCCGATTACCTGCCGCTGAACAACCGGCTCGCGCAATTTTACGGCGTGGCGACCAATGCCGCCGATGAGTTCGTGCCCGTGAAGTTCGATCCCAAGCAGCGCTCCGGCGTGGTCACGCATCCGTTCCTGCTCTCGGCGTTCGCCTATCAGAAAAATTCCTCGCCGATTCATCGCGGGGTGTTTCTTACGCGCAACATCGTGGGCCGCGCGCTCAAGGCCCCGCCCGTGGCTGTGGCTTTCAATGAGGCGGACTTTCCCGCCAACCTTTCCATGCGCGAAAAGATTGTCGAACTGACGCGCCCGCAGGCGTGTCAGGGCTGTCACTCCGTCATCAATCCGCTCGGCTTCAGTTTGGAGCACTACGACGCGGTGGGGAAATTCCGCACGCGTGAAAACGGCAAGCCCGTGAACGCCGCCAGCGAATACATCACCGATGACGGCACGGCGGTGAAACTCACGGGGGCGCGCGACGTAGCCGAATTCGCCGTTCAGAGCGAGCATGCGCACCGCGCCTTCGTGGAGCAGTTGTTCCATAGCACGGTCAAGCAGCCCATGCTCGCCTACGGCGTGGACGTGCCGGATCGGTTGCGCGAGTCCTTCGAGAAGTCCGGCTTCAACGTGCAGCAGTTGCTCGTCAACATCGCCACCGCCACCGCGCTCCATGGCGTGGAGAAGCCGCGTGCCGGAACGAAGTAACGCTGATTCGCACACGTCGCGCGTCGCTCTAACTTTTTTATGAAAGCCCGAGACATCGAAAAAACTTATCCCGCCCGCGCGCTGGCCACGAAGCTGCGCCGCTGGGCGGATGCGCTGGAAGCGGGGCGCGGCTTCACCATCCAGGTGGCGGGCGAGCGGCTGCAGGTTCCGGCGGACGCGCGATTCAGCATTGAGCACGAGCGCGAAGGCGGACGCGAGGAACTGGAGTTCCAACTGCATTGGAAAAGCCGTTGTTAGTGGGGTAGCCGTCCCGGCTGCCACTCGTCCACTGGCCGTCCCGGCTGGTGATTCTTCAGCCGAGACGGCCAAAGGACTCAGGCAGGCGGGACGCCTGCCCCACTCAACCGGAACCATGCAGTTGGTCGCGGGACCGCGCCCGCCCCGGGCGCCGTGGGCCGCGCCTCGCGGCCCACGGAGGGTGCCGGAAAACACTCACCGTTTAGTGCGGTCCCGCGCGTCGGGTTCAGCGCGGGGGCGCGCTGAACTACAGCCGGGGCGGCTGTGCTCCCCGTCAACTGCATGGTTCCGGTTAAAAAACTGGTCGCAGCGCGACCAGTTCCACAGCCACTCCGCAAAACTTGGCTTGAAGCTCCGCCGTCCGTGGGCGTCCATTCACCCAAGAATCAATCAACACATGAATGCCATTTATCGCCGGGACTTCATCAAGCGCGTGGGCCTGTCCGCCGCGTCGCTGCCGTTTATCATCGGCCTGCCGAGTCTCGGCCTCGCTGCGCCCGCGCGTCCCCGCCAGCGGCTGGTGGTGATGTTCAGTCCGAACGGCACCGTGCCCACCGAGTATTGGCCGGATGAATTGGGCGCGGATTTCAAGCTCAAGCAAATCCTCCAACCGCTTGCGCCCTACCGCGACCGGATGCTCACGCTCAAGGGCTTGAGCAACAAAGTGCGCGGCGATGGCGACGGCCACATGCGCGGCATGAGCTGCCTGCTCACGGGCATCGAGTTGTTCCCCGGCAACATTCAGGGCGGCTCGGACACGCCGGCGGGCTGGGCCAGCGGCATCTCGATTGATCAGGAGATCAAAAACTTTTTTCAGAGCAAGGAAGAGACGCGCACGCGTTTTGGCTCGCTGGAATTCGGCGTGGGCGTCACGGACCGCGCCGATCCGTGGACGCGCATGAGCTACGCCGGGCCGAACCAGCCCGTCGCGCCCGTCTCCGACCCGTATCAGATGTATCAGAAGCTCTACGGGCAGTTGAAGGACAAGGAGAGCCTGCAAAGCGTGCTCGACGACGTGCAGGCGGATTTGAAGAAGGTGAGCAAGCTCATCAGCGCGGAGGATCGCCGCCTGATTGATCAGCACCAATCGCTGGTAAAGCAGATGGAGAAGGAAATTAAAATCGCCGCCGCGCAGAAGCTGCGCGTCGCGCCCCCGACGTTTGCCGAGGGCATTGCCGACCAGAACGACAACGTGCCGCGCCTGAGCCGCATGCAGATCGATTTGCTGGTGAACAGTTTCGTGAACGACATGGCGCGCGTGGCCACGCTGCAATACACCAAGTCCGTGGGCTCGGCGCGCATGAAGTGGCTCGACATCAACGACGGCCACCACGCGCTCTCGCACGAGCCGGACAAGAACGTGGAGGCGGTGGAGAAGCTCACCAAGATCAACACCTGGTTCGCGGGCGAACTGCGCTACCTCGCGGACAAGCTCGCCAGCACGCCCGAGCCGGGCGGCGAAGGCTCGATGCTCGACCACACGCTCATCGTGTGGACGAACGAACTGGGCAAGGGCAACTCGCACACGCTGGACAACATTCCCTTCGTGCTGCTCGGCGGCGGGTTTGGTTTCCAGATGGGCCGCGCGCACGACTTCAAGAAGACCGCGCACAACCGCCTGCACCTCGCGCTCGCTCACGCCGTCGGCCATCGCATCGAAACCTTCGGCAAGAAGTCGCTGTGCGAAGGCGGGGCGTTGAGTTTGAGCTAGGCGGTCTTCCAATCCTGAAAGGATTGAATCACCAAAGCCCAGGGTTGGTGCGCCGGGCACCTACCCTGGGGGGATGTTCCAAAAATTCCTCAATCCTGAAGGGGTTGAATCGTGGCGCGTGAAGACGCTCCCCTGCCCCGTCACTCGTAGCGCAGCGCGTCGATAGGATCGAGCCGCGCGGCTTTTAGGGCGGGGAAAAATCCGAACACGATGCCGATCACGGCGCTGACCGTGAAGGCCATGATGACTGACGAGTTCGAGATGAGCGTCGGGAAGCCCGCGACCTTGGTAAGCAGCGGCGCGAGCCAGTAACCCGTCGCGATGCCAAGCGCACCGCCGAGCGCGCTGAGCAGCACCGCCTCGGTGAGAAACTGCCGCAGCACGTCGCGTCCGCGCGCGCCCACGGCCATGCGGATGCCGATCTCGCGCGTCCGCTCCGTCACGCTCACGAGCATGATGTTCATGATGCCGATGCCGCCCACGACGAGCGAGATGCCGGCGAAGAAGCCGATCAGAATCGTCATGATGCGGTTGTTGGCATTGAAGAAATCGGACGTCTCCTGCTGTGTGCGGACCATGAAGTCGTCGTCCTTGCCCTCGGTGATCTGATGGCGCTGGCGCAGCAGCCCGGTAATTTGCTGCTGCACATCCGCGATGGCTTCCGGCGACTCGGCCTGCACGAAAATGGAACGGAACCGCGTGTCGCCCGAGAGCCGTTTCATCACGCTGGTGTAGGGCATGAGAATCACGTCGTCCTGATCCTGGCCGAAGCTGCCGGAGCCTTTCGCCTCCAGCCAGCCCACGACGGTAAAAGGCGCGCTCTTGATGCGGATGACCTGCCCGACTGGATCGATGTTTTCTCCGAACAACGTCTTCGCGGTGGTCACGCCGATGAGGCAGACCTTGTTGGCGTTGCGCACGTCGGCCTCGGTGAAGTTGTCGCCGGACTGCACATTCCACGAGCGCGCCTGAAGATATTCCGCGCTCACGCCGGAGACCTGGAGAAAGCTGTTCTGATTGCCCGCCGCCACCGAGGTCGTGGTGCGGACTTCCGGGCTGGCAGCGGTGATGCCCGTGACCTCTTTGCGGATCGCCTCGTAGTCGGACGGCTGAAGATTCGGCGACGTGCCGAAGCCGCCGCGCACGCCGCCGCGCGACATGTTGCCGGAATAAACCGTGAGGAGATTCTGCCCCATGCTGGCAATGCGCTTGTCCACCTCGGCCTTCGCACCGGCTCCCATGCTCACGCCGACGATCACGGCGGAGATGCCGACAATGATGCCGAGCATGGTCAGGAACGAACGCAGAATGTTTCGACGCAGCGCGCGCAGGGCGATTTTGAAAACAGCGATCATGGTTCAGGCGAGTTGCACGGCTTTTTGTTCCGCATCGAGCTTGGCCAGTTCATCGGTGGCGAGGAGCCGGTCGCTCACCGCTTCATCGCTCTTGATCAAACCATCACGCATCACGACGACGCGGCGGCAGTAGCGCGCGATGTCCAGTTCGTGCGTGACCATCGCGACGGTCATCCCTTGATCATTCAGGCGTTGGAAGATGCCCATGATCTCGATGCTCGTGCGCGAGTCGAGATTGCCGGTCGGTTCGTCGGCGAGGAGAAGTTTCGGCTCGTTCACGAGCGCGCGGGCGATGGCCACGCGCTGCTGTTGTCCGCCGGAAAGCTGACTGGAGGTGTGGTCGTAGCGATCTCCGAGACCAACCATTTCCAGCGCCTTCATGGCGCGTTCGCGCTGTTCGCGATTCGGCAGCGGAGGACGGGAGTAGAGCATGGGCAGCTCGACGTTTTCCAAGGCGGTGGTGCGCGAGAGCAGATTGAAACCCTGGAAGACGAAGCCGATTTTCTGATTCCGCAAGTCCGCGAGTTCGTCGCGGTTCAAATCAATGACGTTCACGCCGTCGAGCAGGAAGCGCCCGCCGGTCGGGCGGTCGAGGCAGCCCAGCGTGTTCATCATCGTGCTCTTGCCGGAGCCGGACGCGCCCATGATGGCGACGAATTCGCCGGGACGAATCGCCAGCGTCACCCCGCGCACGGCGTGAACCTGCATTTCGCCGCTGGTGTAGGTCTTGCGAAATTCTTCGAGCTGGATGATGGGCGTGCTCACGAGAGGGAATGCCTTGGGAGTTATCGCCGTCCCCCACCGCCGAACGCGAAAGGATTGGCGGGCGGGGCCGTGGCGCTGGCGGCGGTGCTGACGGTGCCGATCACCACCTGGTCGCCTTCCTTCAAGCCTTCGAGCACTTCCGTGTTTGCGCCGTCGGAGATGCCGAGCTTCACGGTCACGGATTTCAACACCGCTTTTTCTCCTGTCGCAGAAGTTTCCTTTTCCAAAACGTAAATGGTCACGCTGCGCGGCCCGGTTGGCTCGGTGCTGCGCGTGCGTTCTCCGCCTCCTGTTCCACCACCGCCACCTTCGCCTTGGGCGGCGGCGCGCGCGGCGCGCATGGCGGCCACGACCTCCTGATATTTCTGTTTCTGTTCCGGTGTGAGCGAAGCTTCGTACGCGACGCGCTCCTCGTCCGTCGGACGGCGGCGCTCACCTTTGGACCACGGCGGAATCGGCAGCCCGGCCATCGGGCCGCTGGTCGCGAGTTCCACTTTGCTTTTCTCCGCCGGCGCATTCGTCTCGCCGAGAACTTTTGCTCCCGGCGGCGGGCGGAACCGCAGCGCCGCGTTCGGGATGCGCAGCACGTCTTTGTTTTCCGCGATGAGAATGTTCGCGTTGGCCGTCATGCCGGGGCGCAGCTTCAAGTCGGCATTGCTTACTTCAACCACGGTGGCGTAGTTGACCACGTTTTGGTTCGTCGTGGGCGCAAACCGCACCTGCCTCACCGAGCCGCGAAACTTCCGTTGTGGAAACGCATCGACCGTGAACGTCACCGTCTGGCCTTCCTCGACACCGCCCACGTCCGCCTCGGAAACCATCGCGTCGATCTGCATTTTGCTGAGGTCGTTCGCGATGTTGAAGAGCGTGGGTGTGTTAAAACTCGCCGCCACCGTCTGGCCGATGTCCACGGAGCGCGTGATGACCATGCCGTCGATGGGAGCAAGAATCGTGGTGCGTTCGAGATCGACCTTGGCGCGCTTGACCGCCGCCTCGCGCATCCGCACCACGGCTTCGCCTTGATGAAGATCGACCACGGCTTTGTCGAAGTCGGATTCGGGCGCAAGCTTGGCAGCGGCCAGATCCTTGGCGCGCTTATGGCTCAACACGGCAAACTCCAAGGCGGCCTTCGCGTTTGCAAGTTCAGCTTCCGCCTGTTCCAAGTTTTGTTCGTAAGTGGAGGGATCGATGCGCGCGATGACCTGGCCGTTGGTGACGCGTGAATTGAAGTCCACGTAGAGCTCTTTGACGATGCCGGAAACCTGCGTACCCACCGTGACGTTTTTCACCGGCGAGATTTGTCCATTGGCAGTGACTTGCTGGATCAGATCGCCCTTCGCGGCGGCGACCGTCTTGTACTCGATCTGCTGCGCGGCCAGTCCGCGTTGACCGTACCAGCGCCAGCCCGCGTACCCCGCGCCGCCGAGCAGCAGGAGAATGATGAGCCACTTCCACCAACCGGTTCCATTGCCTCGTGCCATAAATGTTTGCTGAACAGACTACGGGAGAGGGCGGCAGGCTACGAACATTTCGTGCCGAGGAAATCAAGCGGGTGATATTTCAAAAGCGTCAAACGCGCCGGCCACCAAGCCCGGAGGGCTTGAACGTGAATAGCCCCCGGTGCAACCGGGGGGGAACGATTCAGAAGGACACCGACCCCGAAGGGGTCGAACCGTTGAGCACACGAACATTGTTGGATTCAACCCCTCCGGGGTTGCGTGCTTATGGGGCTGTGATCCCCGGGTTGGCTCGTGCCTCGCCACCCGGGGCTATTCATATTCAAGCCCTCCGGGCTTGTGCTTTGCGCAGAAATCAAAAACCCAAGGAGCATCTCCCATTCACTTCCGTCCAACGGAACATGAAAAACCTTTTCGGACTGCTGCTCGCCATCTGCGCCGTCAGCCGGCTCTCGGGTGCGGGACTCATCATCGTGGGCGATGAAAAATTTTGGGAAGGTTCGCCCGTCATTGTTCACCCCACCCCGCCGGTGCATGAACGGCGCATCATCGTGATGCCGCGCCCGCCGGCGTTTGCGCCCCTCGAAGTTTCCTACACGAAGGCCGACGTGAAGATCAAAGACCAGTTCGCCACTACCAAAGTGGAGCAGGAATTTTACAATCCCAACCCCCGCCGGCTCGAAGGCACGTTTCTCTTTCCCGTGCCGAAGGGCGCGCAGCTCGACAAGTTCACCATGAACATCAACGGCAAGCCGGTCGAAGCCGAGTTGCTGAACGCCGACAAGGCGCGCGCCATCTACGAGGACATCGTGCGGCGGCAGCGCGACCCGGCGCTGTTGGAGTATGCGGGGCAGGCGCTGTTCAAGGTCCGCATCTTTCCCATCGAGCCGCATGAGCGGAAAAAAATCACGCTCTCCTACTCGCAGTTGCTCAAGTCGGACGCGGGACTGGTCAGCTACACGCTGCCGTTGAACACGGAGAAATTTACCGCCAAGCCATTGCGCAGCGTGAGCGTGAAGCTCGACCTCGAAAGCAAACGCGCGCTCAAATCGATTTATTCGCCCACGCACAAGGTCGAGGTGAAGCGCGACGGCGCGCACCAGGCCACGCTCGGCTTCGAGGCGAAAGACGTGCGGCCCGACGGCGACTTTCAGGTCTTCTACACGCAGGACGACGCAGACCTCGGCGTGAACTTGCTGACCTACAAACCGGTGGGTGAAGATGGATACTTTCTGCTGCTCGCCTCGCCCGGCGTGGAGACGAAGAACGCGAAAGTGATGCCGAAGGACGTGGTCTTCGTGCTCGACACTTCCGGCTCGATGGCCGGCGCGAAGCTGGCGCAGGCGAAGAAGGCGCTGGCCTTCTGCGTGGAGAATTTGAACGACGGCGACCGCTTCGAACTGCTGCGTTTCGCGACGGAGGTGGAGCCGCTGTTCAACACTCTGCGCGAGGCCACCAAGGAGAATCGTTCGGCGGCGCAGAAGTTCATCGAGACGTTGAAGCCGATTGGCGGCACGGCGATTGACGATGCGCTGAAGAAAGCCGTGGCGTTGCGCCCGGAGAACGGCACGCGGCCTTACGTCGTTGTCTTCCTCACCGATGGTCGTCCGACGGTGGGGACGATTGATGAGAATCAGATTCTTGCTGGAGCCACCAAGTCCAAGACGGGGCTGACGCGCATCTTCTGCTTTGGCCTCGGCACGGACGTGAACACGCACCTGCTCGACAAGATCGCCGAGGAGACGAAGGCGTTCAGCACCTATGTCCTGCCGGAGGAGGACATCGAGGTGAAGGTGTCGAGCTTCTTCACGAAGATCAAAGAGCCGGTGCTGGCGAGTCCGGTGCTGAAATTTCCCGAGGGCGTGCGCGTGACGAAAATTTATCCCGCGCCGCTGCCGGACTTGTTCAAGGGCGAACAACTCATCGTCGCGGGCCGCTACACGACGGGTGGCGACGGCGCGATTCAGATCGAGGGCCAGGTGAACGGAGAAGCGAAACGCTTCGCATACGACGTGGTGTTTCCCGGCGCATCGAGCGAACATGATTTCATCCCGCGCCTCTGGGCCACGCGCCGCGTCGGCTACTTGCTTGATGAAATCCGCCTGCGCGGCGAGAGCAAGGAATTGAAAGATGAAGTCACGGAACTGGCGCGCAAGTATGCCATCGTCACGCCCTACACGGCGTATCTCATCATCGAAGATGAAGAGCGCCGGAAGGTGCCGGCGAATTTGCAGTCCATGCGCCGCTCGGCGACGACGGATCAACTCGGCCTCAGCGGCGCGCAGGCTTCGACCCGTTACTATAAATTGCAGACCGACAAGGCGGGCGACGGCGCGGTGGCGAGTTCGCGCTCGTTCAATTCGCTCAAGCAGGCGAACACGCCGGGGGAGGCGATCTCGGTCGGCAACGCGGACGTGTATCGTGCCGACAACGTGTTGAGCTTTAGCACGGCGGCGGGCTTCAGCGCGGGCGGCGGCGCAGGCTCAACGGCGTCGGTTCTAAAAAACGAAAGCCAAGCCCGCCAGACGCAGGAGCAGGGCCGGTTCACGGGCGGCAAGACGTTCTTCCGCAATGGCGAGAAGTGGATTGATTCCGACGTGCAGAACCAGAAGCAGGACGCCCAACGCGCCCGCGTGCAGTTCGGCTCCAAGGAGTATTTCGATCTGGTGACGAAACAGCCGCAAACCAAGTCCTGGCTCGCGCTCGGCGCGAATGTGGAGTTCACGATCGGCGACACGGTGTATGAAGTGACGGAGTGAGGCGCGTCGGAATTATTAACCACGGAAGACACGGAAAACACGGAAGAGAAACTGAGGACGTTTGATTCCGTGTCTTCTGTGTTTTCCGTGGTTAAAACCGGATGTTCGGACCTGGCACCCCGCGCTCCGCATTTCAGGAATGACAACTGCCCCGGAACCGCGAACACTCCGCCCGCATGTTTTCACACGTTGTCATTTTTTGGACCGACCCGAACAAACCCGGCGCTGCCGAGGCGCTCGTCGCGGGCGGAATGGAGTATCTCAAGAACATTCCCGGCCTCCTGCATTTCCACATCGGCAAGATGGCGAAGAGCCATCGGCCCGTCGTGGACCAGTCCTATCAAGTCGCGCTGAACCTCGTGTTCCCGGACAAGAAAACGCAGGACGAGTATCAGGATCATCCGCGCCACTTGGAGTTCGTGGAGAAAGTCTTCAAGCCGAACTGCGTGAAGGTGGTGATTTACGACTTCGAGTGAGCGTGCCTGTGCCCCCGGCGTCCCGCCTGGCCGGGGTCAGGTGACGACGATCGCTAACGACGAGTCGAGGGACTGTGGGGTTTTGCGAGCTCCGGCCCGGCGGGGCGCCGGGGGCACAGCATCCTTCACCCCGCCACCAGCGCCGCGTCCGGTTCCACAGCGCCCTTGTAGCCGAGCAGCTTGCGCTCCTTGATGATCTGGGCGACTTGCGGCGGAACCAGCGCTTCCCATTCCGCGCCGCCGCCTTTGATCTTGCCGAGCACGTCGCGCGAGAAAATGGGCAGATACTCCGGGCGATAATCGAGGATCGGCTGGATGTAATTGTTCTCGAGCAGGTAGGCGTAAAGGTGCTGAAGATGCGGCGCGACGCGCAAGTTCCGCGCCGTGATGATCGCGCCCGAGGTCGCGTCCTGCAACGGATAGACGTAGAGCCGCAGATCGTTTTTGAAGAGACGCCCGAAGGATTCGAGAATGCCGCCTTCCAAATCCGCGTAGTATTTCTCCTCGAAAATTTCGCGCAGGCTCGGCACGCCCATGACGATGCCGATGTTCTTCTTCGTGTAGCGGAAGAGGTAGCCCGCCAGCCGGAAATACGCGCCGTAGTTGGAAATCAGCACGCCCTTGCCGAGCGTGCCGAGAATGTCCACGCGGTCGAGGAAGTCCTGGTGGTTGATCTCGCCGGCGTCGGTCAGATTCGTCAGCGTCATCTCCATGAGCGTGACGAACTCCTCGCCCTGCACACCCGGCTCCTGGATGAATTGCGCCTCCGCATTCTTCAACATGTCGAGCGTCACGTTCGTCACCGGACGGAAGCTGCCGCGCTCGACGAGAATGGATTTTTTGTAAAGGACCTCGGCGGCCTGCACGACTTCGCCGTCGGCGGTGAACATGGCGGCGTTGGTCAGTCCATCCTGCACGAGCTTCAAAGTCACGAGCCGGTTGTCCACGCCTTTGAACGCGGGGCCGCTGAACTTGATCATGTCCACCTCCACGCGATCCTCCGAGAGATCGTCGAGCAACGAACTGAGGAATTTGTTCACGTCGTCGTGATGGTAGAGCGCGCCGTGCAGAAGGTTCACGCCGAGCACGCCGAGCGCCTCCTGCTGCTGGAGGTTTTCTTTGTCCCACATGCGGACGTGCATGATGATCTGCGACGGCTCGCCGCGCGGTTCGCTCTGAAAACGCACGCCCATCCAGCCGTGCCAGTCTTCGCGCCGCGTGAAACTCTGCGCCGCCACCGTGTCGGCGAAGGAGAAAAATTTCGTGGTGTCGCCGCGCTTGCCGGCGAGGCGCTCGACCATCAGTCCGTATTCGTGGTCCAGCATCGTGACCAACCGCTGCCGGCTCACGTAACGATCCGCGTGGCCGTAGATGGCGTCGCTGATGATCATGTCGTAAGCCGAGATGCTCTTGGCAATGGTGCCGGACGCGCCGCCCGCGCGGAAAAACCAGCGCGTCACTTCCTGCCCCGCGCCGACCTCGGAAAAGGTGCCGTATTTCGTCTGGTCGAGATTGATCTGCAACGCCTTCTGATGCGTGCTGACATTTTCCTTCTTCATGCGCAGCGAGGTTAGCGAACGGACGTGCGGCGGCGAGGGGGAAATTTTTTGCCGCAGGGTGAGGAGTGAAGAGGTAATCAGTGATCAGTAATCAGCCGGGACGGTGCCAATCGTGTTCACTGATTACTGATGACTGAACACTGATTACTTTCCCGCGCTGAATCGTGCATTGCGCGCGCGCCGTCCTCCGACATACTTCCGCTGTGAACGCTTCTGCGACCCATATCGTGCTCTACGACGGCGACTGCTCGCTCTGCACTTTCCAGATGCGCGTCATCACTTGGATGGACTGGTTCAACACGGTGTCGCTGCTCCCCATCGCCGACCCGCGCGCGCAGGAAGTCGCGCCGCGCCTGACGCGCACCGATTTGCAGGAGGCGATTCATTGCGTGGCGAAGGACGGGAGAATTTATCGAGGCGCACGCTGCCTGCGCTTCATCGGGATGCGGATGCCGCTGGCCATTCCCTTCGCGCTGGTGATGTGGATTCCCGGCGTGATTTACCTGGCCGAAATTTTCTACCGTTGGATCAGCCGCAACCGCTTGCTCCTGAGCCGCGTGTTCGGCTGCAAGGAAGCCTGCGCCATCCTGCCCGCCCGCCGCCGCGCGAATGAGAACGGCGTGCCGACCAGCGTGGAACGGCGTTAGTGGTGTTGCCGCCGACAGAGATACTTCACGGCGCTGAACAAACCTGAGAAGCGAAAGCCGGGATCGACGTACTTCTCGATCACGTAGAACGCGAAGTAGTACGCGCGGCAGAAACACCAGATGACAATGGCCAGCAGCACGGCCACCCGAATCGTGGGCGCTTCCAAGAAAAGGAGCACCGCCGCCAGCACACCGACCACGAGGAAGAGCAGGCCCTTGAATTTAATCCAGCGCGGGTCGGTTAAATCTTTCATGGGCAAGGCTCAATGCACAGCCGGCGAATCCTTCGGCACAATCTTCTGCAAATGCTCGCCCACCACGCGCTTCCAGATCGCGTAGCCGTTCTCATTCATGTGCAGCCGGTCGGCCACGAAGATGTCAGGCTTCGGCGTGCTATCGTCGCCCAGCATGTGCGGGAACACGTCGATGAAACTCAGGCCGTCCTGCGTGGCGGTGAAATCACGAATCAGTTTGTTCACTTCGCGCACTTTGTCCACCTGCGCCCAGCGCGCGGGATTTCCGGCGACGGCGATGTAAGCAATTTTTGTTTTCGGCAATTTCGCCCGCACGTTCGTGACGAAGGTTTTGAAATCCGCCGCCACCGTCTCGGGAGATTTCTTCGCGTTGATGTCGTTGCCGCCGGCGTAGAGGACAATCACGCTCGGCTCGTACGGCAGCACGATGCGATCGGTGAAATAGATGGAGTCAGAAATTTGCGAGCCGCCGAAGCCGCGATTGATGACCCGATAATCTGGCAAATCTTTCGCCAGCGTCTTCCACAGGCGGATGCTGGAGCTGCCGATGAACAGCACCGCGCCCTTGGGCGGCGGATTCGTTTTGTCGCGGGCCTCGAAGGCAAGGATTTCCCTCTCGAAGGAATTGGTTTTGTTCTGCGCCAACGTCGTGGCCGCAGCCAGCAGCAGGGCCAGCAGATAGAGTGGGATTCGCATGGCCTGAGGATAGCCAGAGCGCGGAGCGGCTCAAGAACTCGCTGCGGGCACGAGTCGGCGAAGGCCGGTGCAACCAGGGGCGGCGGGCATCCTTGCCCGCCAGCGTGGCTGGAAGCCGCTGCGCCCAGCGTGCCCCCGCATTCCACTTTGGACATTCCACCGCCGCCCGCTATCCTCCGCGCTCGAATGACGCAGAAGCAACGAGTCGTGGTCGGCATGAGCGGTGGAGTGGATTCCTCCGCCGCCGCGGCGTTGTTGATCGAGCAGGGCTACGAGGTCGTGGGCATCACGCTCAAACTCTGGCCGCAGGACTGCGTGAACCGCGCCGAGGACAAGTGCTGCGGACCGCAGGCCGTGATGGATGCGCGGGCCGTCTCGCATAAGCTGAACATCCCCTACTACCTCGTGGATGAAGCGGCGGAGTTCCACGCGCAGGTCATCAATTACTTCGCCGAGGAATACAAAGCCGGGCGCACGCCGAATCCCTGCGTGATGTGCAACGAGAAGCTCAAGTTCGGCACGCTCATCTCCCGCGCAAAAAAACTCGGCGCGGAACTCGTCGCCACCGGCCACTTCGCGCGCACCGAAAAATGCCGCGCCACCGGGCGCACGCTGCTCAAGCGCGGCAAAGACCCGCGCAAAGACCAGAGCTACTTCCTCTTCTCGCTCAAGCAGGAGCAACTCGCGCAAACCATTTTCCCGCTGGGTGAAATGACCAAGAGCGACACGCGCGAACTCGCCCGCGAGTGCGAACTCAAGACCGCCGACAAGGAGGAGAGCATGGAAATTTGTTTCGTGCCCGACCGCGACTATGGAAAATTTCTCCAGGACGCGAAGCTCGCCGCGAAACACACCGGCGACATCGTGGACGTTCACGGGCGCGTGCTCGGGAAGCACGACGGGATTGAGTTCTACACCATTGGTCAGCGCAAGGGCCTCGGCCTCTCTCATCCCACGCCGCTCTACGTGATCGAACTGGATGCGGCGAACAACCGCGTGATCGTGGGCGACGACACGCAGCTCGACCGCGATGAGTTCACCGTGGAGCGTTGCAACTGGATTCCCTTCGACGCGCCTCCGGCCACGCTGCGCGCGCTGGTGAAGATTCGTTACAACCATCCCGGCACGCCCGCCACGATCACCCCGGGCGCGAACGGCTCCGCCCGCATCAAACTCGACCTCCCGCAACGCGCCATCACGCCCGGCCAGGCCAGCGTGTTTTACCAAGATGACTTGGTGGTCGGCGGCGGCTGGATTGCGCGCTGACCGGTTTTTCCGCAAGGCAGCGGCTCCGAAATGCGCCGGTCTGGAAACAGACGCGCGCTTTTCTTTGGCAGGCCCCGCCCGTTCCGCTGTTCCGAGTTTTTTGATGCAAACCGCTTCCGGCGGGCGGATTGAACTGATAGAACCCCGCGCGTGAAAAAGCCGAACGTGACCGAACCCGCCGGATTGAGCGCCGCGCAGCGCCGTTATTTTTTCTTCACCGCATCCATCACCGGCGCGGCGATCATGATCGTGGAAATTCTCGGCGCGAAAATGCTCTCGCCCTACGTCGGCACGTCGCACTTCGTCTGGACGGCGCAAATCGCCGTGGCGCTCATCGCGCTCTCCTTCGGCTACTACGTCGGCGGACGGCTGGTGGACAAATCACCGCGCATCTCGCCGCTCTACTGGGCCATTCTCGGGGCGGCGTCTTATCTCGCGCTCACGGTCGCGGTGGTCGAGCCGGTGGCCTACGCCTGCCTGAGCGTGAAATCCTTCGCGCTCGGATCGTTGCTGGCCTCCATGGCGCTCTACTTTGTGCCGCTCGCGCTGCTCGCGATGGCCGGCCCTTACTTCGTGCGGATGCTCACCTCGGAGGTCGGTGACGTGGGCGGCAACATGGGACGGCTCACCGCCATCAGCACCTTCGGCAGCTTTGCCGGAACGATGCTCATCGGCTACGTGCTGGTCCCATTCCTGCCGAACTCATGGACGATGTATCTGCTCGCGCTGCTGCTCGCGCTCCTTTCGCTGGTTCATTTCGTCGTGTGGCGGGGGAAGAAGGATTCCGTCGCGCCGGTCGTGCTGCTGATCCTCGGCACGGTGGCGCTCGGCTACGGCGGGGTGCGGCGGGATCAACTGCGACACCATGGTGAGGAGCATTTCTACTACGGCCGCTCGAAATTCTTTCGCAATTCGAACTTTGGAATCCTTCAAGTGTTCGAGGGAAGCAACGGGCGCTTTTATCTGAACGACTACCTGCTCCAAAACACTTACGATCCGGCGACGAAGCAAAGCACGTCGCTCTTCAC
>JBBQYK010000066.1:0-16386 GCA_038208765.1 Verrucomicrobiota bacterium | reverse complement strand
TCGCCGGCGCGGATCGCGGCTGGCTCGACGAGGTGGATTTTGTTCCCACGACCGGTCCGAGCGTGCCCGTGATCGTGCAGGAACCGGTCGGCGTGGAAGTGAACCCGGGCGAGGACGTGACGTTCTCGATTTCCGCACTCGGCACTGCGCCGCTCAGTTACCAATGGCGCTTCGAGGGCCAGGAACTTTCCGACGGCGGCAACGTGCTCGGCTCGAAGACGCCCACGCTCCTGATCAGCGGCGTGCAGCAGTCGCAGGCCGGCCTCTACGACGTGTTGGTGCGGAACCCCTACAGCCTCGACGTGAGCGAGCAGGTTTTCCTCAGCGTGATTCCCATCATCTCCCTGCCGGTCGCGCTCGACACGGACCACACGAACCTGCTCTGGGTCACCGGCACGTCGGTGGGCGGCGCGCCTTGGCGCGGCCAGACGAACGTGAAATCTGACCTCATTGATGCGGCGGTGAGCGGAACCATCGGCCATGGCATGACGAGTTGGGTGCAGACGGTTGTCTCGGGGCCGGGCGCGATCTCCTTCTTTTGGAAATCTTCCTCCGAGACCAACCAGGACCGGATGCGCTTCACGATTGACGGCGTGGAAGCGGCGAACATTTCCGGCGAGACGGACTGGCGGCAGCGCACCTTCACCATCAACAATCCCGGCACGGTGCTGCGCTGGTCGTACACCAAGAGCGCGACCGGCCTCTCCGGCTTGGATCGCGCGTGGCTGGATCAAGTCGCCTTTGGCCCGACCGCGCCCATCATCACGAACACCAGCCAGGAGCTGCAAATCGTCGATGTGGGCACCACGGTGCGGTTCAACGTCGATGCCTCCGGCTCGCGCCCGCTCTCGTATCAATGGAACTTCACCGCGCCTGGGACCTTGCACGGCACCAACCTGGTGAACGGCGACACCAACGTGCCGTTCTATCCCGGCTTCCTCACCGGCGCGACCGGCAACCGGCGCCTGACCATTTCCAACGCGCAGCCGGCGCAGAGCGGCATCTACAAGGTTGAAGTGTTGAACCCCGCCGGCTCCGCCGTCAGTCCGCCGTTCACCTTGCAGGTCATTCCTTCGCTGCCGCTCGCCCAGGCGTTGAACAGCAACCTCGTCTGGGAAACCTACGGCTACTCGTGGTGGGTCGGCTCGACGAACATTCATCGCGACGGCCTCGCCGCGCGCAACGGTTCCATGCCCGGCAGCGAGGCCACCACGTTGCGCACCACGGTGAGCGGCCCCGGCACGTTGAGCTTCTGGTGGCGTGCGTCCACGGAAACGAACGTGGACATCCTGAGCTTCGAGATCAACGGCAGCACCACCTCAGAAATTTCCGGCAACCACAACTGGTCGCAGCGCACGTACGATCTCGACTCGGGCACGTTTGTCCTCACCTGGAATTACAACAAGAGCGGCCTGTTCACGAACGGTCTCGACCAGGTGTTCATCGACCAGGTCGTGTTCGCGCCCATTGCGCCCATCATCACGAACAACCCCGTGGCGCGCGTCATCGACCAAGGCTCGGCGGTGAGCTTCTCCGCCGGCGTGCGCGGCACTCCGCCGCTCTCGTACCAGTGGCGGCACAATGGACTGCCGCTGGTCAATGGCGGCGGCATCAGCGGCGCGCGTTCGCCGACGTTGAATTTGAGCGGCGTGCAGTTGGCGCAGGCGGGCAATTACACGCTGGAAGTCAGCAATGTGGTGGCGGTGGTGAACAGCGCGAGCGCGCTGCTCACGGTGCTGCCGACCTTCCCGATTGCCGAGGCGATTGATAACGCGGATTACGTCTGGACCACGGGCAGCCCCGGCTGGATCGGCCAGAACCAGACGACCTTCGACGGCGTGGATGCGGTGAAGAGTCCGACCACCGCGCACAGCGGCAGCTCGACGATGCAGGCGACCATCACCGGACCGGGCACCGTGCAATTCATGTGGAAGGTGTCGAGCCAGACGAACAGCGGCTCGGGCGGCGACGAACTCATCTTCTACACGAACAATACCGCCGTCGCGCGCATCTCCGGCCAGGTGGACTGGCAGCAGCGCACCTTGGCCTTGCTGCCCGGCAACCAAATCGTGAAGTGGACGTACGCCAAGAATGCGTCGGTGTCGAACGGCGAGGATCGCGGTTGGGTCGATCAGTTTGTGTTCATTCCCACGCCGCCGTCCATCACCACGCCGCCGGCCAGCACGAACGTGGATCAGGGGGCGTCGGTCACGTTCAGCTTCGTGGTTTATGGTACGCCGCCCTTTGCTTATCAGTGGCGGCGCAATGGCGTGGATGTTCCGGGGGCGAACTACGCGACGCTCACGCTGGCCAATGTGCAGCCGGGTGACGCGGGCAGTTACTCGGTGTACCTCGGGAACTCCGTGGACACGGCCACGAGCAGCGACGCAGCGCTGACGGTGAACACTCTCGTCCCGCTCGACGTGGCGCTGGACACCACGAATTTGGTGTGGTCGGCCTCCGGGTCGCCGCTTTGGGTCGGGCAGCTCGATGTCTCGCAGGATGGCGTGGATGCGGCGCGCATCCAGGGCGTGCCGAACAGCGGCTCGGCTTCCGTCCAATCGACGCTCCTTGGGCCGGGCACGTTGTCGTTCTGGTGGAAGGTGTCTTCGCAGACGAACGGGGATTATTTGTCGCTCTTCACGAACGGGGTTTTGGCGGTCCGCATTTCGGGTGAACAGGATTGGGAAACGCGCACCCTTTCGCTCGGCGCGGGGAACCAGTCGTTGACGTGGACTTACGCGAAAAACAGCACCACCGTCGTCGGCCAGGATCGGGCGTGGCTCGATCAGGTGACCTTCGGCGCGGTCGCGCCGGTGGTCACGGGGCAGCCGGTGAGTCGCGGCGTGGATGCGGGCGCGAACACGAGTTTCTCGGTCACGGTCGCGGGCACGCCGCCCTTCACGTATCAATGGCAGCGCGGCGGAATTGATCTCGCAGATGGCGACGGCATCACGGGTGCGACGACTTCCAATCTCCTGCTCACGGGCGTGCAGCCCGGCCAGGGCGGCGCGTATCGCGTGCTCGTCAGCGGGCAGGCCGGCGGCGCGGTGAGTGCCGCGGCCACGCTCACGGTTTATTCGCTCATCCCGCTGGATGAGGCGCTGGACACCCCGGGCCTGACGTGGACGATCCCGCAGGGCGGGACCGCTTGGACGGGTCACGCGGCGGTGTCGCAGGACGGCAGCGATGCGGCGCGCAGCGGGGCCATCGGGCACAACGGGAGCACGTCGATGAGCACGATTTTCTCGGGGCCGGGCGCGGTGAGTTTTTGGTGGAAAGTTTCTTCGCAGACGAATGGGGATTATTTGTCGCTCTTCACGAACGGCACGCTGGCCGTCCGCATTTCGGGCGAAGTGGACTGGCAGTTCCGCTCCATCAACATCGGCTCCGGCAACCAGACGTTGACGTGGACCTACTCGAAAAACAGCAGCACCACGAACGGTCTGGACCGCGCGTTCGTGGATCAAGTTTCCTTCGGCCTGCTCGCGCCGACGATTATTACGCAGCCCGCGAATCAGAGCGCGGAGCCGGGGAACGATGTCACCTTCACCGTCGTCGCCGCCGCCACGCCGCCCGTCTATTATCAATGGCTGTTCAACGGCTCGCCGCTGGCGGACAGCGCGAGCTTCGCCGGCGCGAACGCGGCCTCGCTCGTCGTCAGCAACGCCGGCGCGGGCAGCGTGGGCGGCTACTCGGTGGTCATCACCAATTCGGTGGGCACCGCTACGAGCGTGAGCGCGTCGCTCGTCCTGAGCACCAACGTGTCGATCAATTCCTCGCTCGACGGCGGACTCTCCTTCACCACCGGCGGCACGGCCCAGCCGTGGAAAGGCCAGACGGGCGTGACCCGCGACGGCGTGGACGCCGCGCAGACCGGCCCCGCCACCGACAGCACTTACACCTGGATCAAGACCACCGTCACCGGTCCCGGCCCGCTGAGTTTCTGGTGGAAAATTTCCTCTGAAGCCGACCACGACTACCTCCGCTTCATGGTCGATGCCGCCGATCAAGTCCGCATCTCCGGCGAAGTCGGCTGGCAACTCATCAACTACGACGTGCCCGCTGGCAGCCACGAACTCCAATGGCGTTACTCGAAGAACGCGACCCTCGCCGCTGGCGAAGACCGCGGCTGGGTGGACTACGTCTATTACAATCAGACCCCGCCGCCCATTGTCCTCGTCACCGCCACGCCGCCCGCGATTGTCATGCAGCCCGCCAGCCAGAGCGTGGAAGCGGGCGACATCGTCCTCTTCTGCGTCACCACCACGGGCACTGCGCCCCAGACCTATCGTTGGTTCCATAACGGCACCAACGCCGTGACCGACGGCCCCACCATCGGCGGTGCGACCACCTCGGAGCTGACCCTTTACAACATCGCCCAAGCCCAGGCCGGCCACTACCACGCCGTCATCACGAATGCCGTGGGCCAGGCCGCGAGCACCCCCGCGCTGCTCACCGTGCTGCCGGTCATCGACCTGGCCGAAGCCGTGGATTCCTTCGACCTCTTCTTCACCACCGTGGGCGAAGCCGCGTGGATTGGCCACACCGTGGTCACCCACGATGGCACCGACGCGGCCCGGAGCGGACGCATCTTCGACAACCAGGCCAGCACCATGGAGACGATGGTTAACGGCCCCGGCACCGTGAGCTTCTGGTGGAAAGTTTCCTCGGAGACCAACGCGGACCACCTCGCCTTCTACATCAACGGCGCACCGCAGGAATCCATTTCCGGCGAAGTGAACTGGCAGTTCCGCACCTTCCCCCTCGCCGCCGGTCCGCAAGTGCTGGAGTGGACCTACTACAAGAACGGCTCCATCTCGACCAACGCCGATCGCGGCTGGATCGATCAAATTACCTTTGACGACTCGCCACCCAACACGAACGCGCCGGTGGGCGTGTCGAACCTCCAACTCTCGGTCAACGACAACACGCTCTACATCCAGTGGGACGGCCGCGCGTCCAAGACCTACAAGGTGTATTTCAAGGAAGAGCTGACCGACCCGCAGTGGACGCTCCTCGACACCGAAGTGCTGGTCACTTGGAAAGTCGTGAACGGAGAAATCGTGCCTGACGTGATCACCGCCACCGTCGCGGACGGACTCGGCACCGCCATGAGATTTTACCGGGTGCTGGAGTACTGACCCGCCTTCGCTCGGAGCGACGGTGCGGCCAGCCCGCGCCGTGAATGCTCCAAGCGCAAGTGGGATGTGAGTTTTTACTATGCTGAAGGACAAACAACGGAGAGTGATGCTTTGTGCCGTGGCCGCGCTGGCCGTGGCGCTCGGGGATTCGCGCGCCGCCGGGGCCGCGACCTGGCTCGCGCAGCCGCTGTCGCTGGACGAAGCCGTCCGCGTGGCGCTCGCGCAGAATGCGGACATCCTTAAATCCCAGCACGACCTCGAGGCCGCGCACGGCGTGGCTGTGCAAACCCGAGCCGTGGTGCTGCCCAAGCTCACCGGCGCCGCCGGCTACGAGCACGACGAGGCGCAAGACCGTGATCCCTTCAGCAACCAACCCGACTATCTGCCCCACGAAGACAACTGGACCGGCAGCATCCGCCTCACCCAAAAAATTTATGAGGGCGGCAAGCTCGCGGCGGCGTGGCGCGCGGCGCGGCTCGTCAAGCAGCAGGCCTTCCAAGAATACCAGGCCGTGATTGCGAACACGCTCCTCGAAGTCCGCACCGCCTACTACGACGTGCTCCTCGCCGAACAGCAAATCGCGGTGCAGGAGGCCGCCGTGAAACTGCTCACCGAGGAACTGGGAAACATCCGCCGCCGTCTGGAGGCCGGTGCGGTGCCGCGCTTCGACGTGTTGCGCGGCGAAGTGAAGGTCGCCAACGCCCGCCCGCAGGTCATCCGCGCGCAAAACCGTTTCCGCACCGCCAAGTACACGCTCGTCAACGCCCTGGGCTACGACATGCCCACGAACGTCCTCGAAGACGTGCCGATGATCCTCACCACCAAGCTCGACGCCACGCCGTACCAAGTCGGGCTGGCCGAGGCACTGGAACTTGCGCGCGTGCGACGGCCGGAGTTGCATGCCGCGCGCACCGATGTGGAGCTGCAACACGAGCGCGTAAAGATCGCCCGCTCCGGCTACCTGCCTTCGCTCGGCATCTTTGGCGGCTACAAGGCCTACAACCATGAATACACCGATGACTTCTACGAGGACACCCATGGCGTGGTGGCCGGCGTGGAAATGAAATGGGACATCTTCGACGGCCTCGGCACGCGAGGACGAGTGGTCGAGGCCCGGGCGCGGGAATCAAAATCTTCCCTGAATCTCGCCGACCAGGCCCGCCGCGTGGACAAGGAAGTCCGCACGTTTTACTCCAGCTTCATCGAAGCCCGCGAGGTGCTGGCCTCGCAAGACAAGAACGTGGAACGCGCCGACGAAGCCATCCGCCTCGCCTCCGCGCGCTACGACGCCGGCTCCGGTACGCAGCTCGACGTGCTCGACGCGCAGACTTCGCTCACCGAGGCGCGCACCACGCAGATCGATGCGGCCCGCGATTATCTCGTGGCCCGCGCGCGGCTCGAACGCGCCATCGGCCTTGACGTGCAGCGGCAGCAGTCGAGCGCGCCGACGACGGTGGAAACCTGGAAACCTGGGACGAAATGACGAAAGCACAAAACAGAAAGCAGAAATCGGCCGCGCACGCATTCCGTGCGCGGGCGCTGCTCCTTGCTGCTTTCTGCTTTCTACTTTCTGTTTTCTCTGCGCGCGCCAGCGAGTTCGACACGTTGCGCCTGCGCTGGCGCGACCTGCTCACGCAAGGGACGAATGCCAGCTTCGCGAATCCGCTTTACCAGAACTGGATCAACTCCATCGGCAACAGCGCGCAGTCCTACTGGTCCTCGATGAACACCAGCCCGACGCGCACCAATCTCTGGAACACTTACGCGAACCTCACCACCGATTCGAGCGACATCACCGGCACCTATTCGCGCCTGCGCATCATGGCCCTGGCCTACTCGGTGAAGGACTCGGCGCTGGAGGGCAACACCGGATTGCGCGCGGCCATCTTCAACGGGTTGGACTGGATGCACACCAACCACTACAACCCCTCAAGCGTTATCTTTGACAACTGGTTCGATTTCGAGATCGCCACCCCCCTCTTGTTGAACGACATCACCACGCTGCTCTACTCGAATCTCACTCCGGCGCAGGTCAGCAACTATATGGGCGCGGTCAATCACTTTACGCCCACGCCGTTCGACAGTTCCATCACCACCAATCTCACGGCGGCCAACAAAATCTGGCAGTCGCTCGTGGTCGCGGTGCGCGGTGCCATCGTGCAGGACTCGAACAAGATCGCGCTGGCGCGGGCGGCCTTGAGCGATGTGTTTCCCTACGTGACCGAGAACGACGGCTTCTACCGCGACGGCTCGTTCGTGTTTCACCGTTTCTTTCCTTACAATGCCGGCTACGGAGTCGAGCTGCTTGATTCGATGGGGGCGATCATGCAGTTGCTGTCCGGCTCGACCTGGGCCATCACCGATCCTGCGCACACCAACGTCTTCCGCTGGGTGAGGGATTCCTTTCAGCCGTTCTTCGCGCGCGGCGCGGCGATGGAAATGGTCGATGGCCGCTACCACACGCGCAACGGCGACGGCCACGAGCGCGGGCAGGAAATGCTCGGCGCAATTTTGCGCGTCGCGCAGGTTGCCCCGCCCGCCGAGGCGGCGGCGTTCAAGTCGTTTGCCAAGGGCGTCATTCTCTCCGACACGTATCGCAATTTCCTCACCGCCCAGTCGCCACCGTACAACGTCTGGGCGAGCGCGGCCGTGAACGACACGAACCTCCCCGCGCCGGCCGTGACCACGGAGCATCGCCAGTTCCCCGGCATGGATCGCGTGGTGCATCACACGCCGGACTGGACGTTCGGCCTCTCGATGTCGTCGAGCCGGATCGGGAATTACGAATCCACGCGCGGGGAAAATCTCAAGGGCTGGTACACGGGCGAGGGCATGACTTACATTTACAACCGCGACCTGGGCCAGTACTCGGACCAATTCTGGTCCACCGTGGATCCTTACCGGATGCCGGGCACCACCGTGGACCTGTTCACGCGCTCGAATGGCTCCGGCGATTCGTATCGCAGCCCGAACAACCAGACGGGTGGCGCGTCCATTCTCGGACTTTACGGCGTGAGCGCGATGCACCTGAACACCTGGGTCAGCACGCTCTCCGCGCGCAAGTCGTGGTTCGTCTTCGACAACGAAATCGTCTGCGTAGGCAACAGCGTGAGCAGTTCGGAAACGAACAGCGGCGTGGAGACGATCATCGAGAATCGTCGCCTCGGACTGTACGGCCACAACGCCTTGACCGTGAACGGCACGGCCAAGCCGAGCGGCCCCGGTTGGTGCGAGTCGATGGCGGGCACGTCGTGGGCGCATCTCGCCGGTTCAGTAAACGGGGCGGACATTGGGTATTTCTTCCCATCAGGTACGACGGTGAAGGCGCTGCGTGAATCCCGCTCCGGCGCGATGAAGGAGGTCAACACCACCTACGGTTCGACCACCAAACACACGCGGCATTACCTGACGATGCTGGTCGATCACGGCACGAATCCGAGCAACGGCTCCTACTCCTACGTGTTGCTGCCCGGCCTGTCAGCGAGTGGCGTGGCGGCTTATGCGGCCAGCCCGGACATCACAATTTTGCAGAACAACAGCACGGCCACGGCGGTGCGTGAGAACCGGCTCGGACTGCTCGGCATCAATCACTGGCGCGACACGTCGAACCAGGTTTCCGGCGCGGGCATCAGTTTCAGTCACAAGGCGGCGGCGATTTTGAAGAACGACGGCGCGGTGCTGGACATCGGCGTCTCCGATCCCACGCAGACGAACACGGCGGGTCTCACGGTGGATTTGACGAACTCGGTGACGGCGGTGCTGTCCGTGGATGCGGGCGTGACGGTGTTGCAGACCAGCCCGCTGCGGCTGCTCTTCAACACGAGCAACACTTTTGGAGCGACCTTGCGCGCGCGTTTCAGCGTCGGCGCGTTTCAGACCAACGCGCTGCTCGCCATCGCGGACGCGCATGTGCAGAACGGCGCGGCGGCGGTCACCAATTTCGGCACGGGCACCACGCTCTCGGTGAAGGCGGGCAGTGCGAGCACCACGCGCGAGGCGTTTCTGCGGTTTGATTTGTCGTCGGTGCCGGGAACGATCATCGGCGCGAACTTGCGGCTGGTCACACGCTCGTTTGTCGAGCCGGTGTTTCACACGGCGGCCTTGGTCTCGGACCATTCATGGACGGAAACGGGCGTCACCTGGAACACCAAGCCGGGTTCGACTGCGCCCACGGTGACGTGGCAGGTCGTGGGCAACAATCTTACTTCCACCATTCCGGTCACGGCGTTCATCGCGCCGGCGCAAGCGGCCGGCGGTCCGTTGGCCTTCCGCATTTCCAGCACGGGCACGAATGTGTCCACCAACACGTCGAGCAGCGAATTCGTCAGCTACGGCGCGCGCGAGAACAGCGCGGCCAATGTGCCGCAGCTCATCATCAGCTACGTCCGCACCGCGCCGACAGTGACGCTGACCAGTCCCGAGGACGGCACGGCGCTGGACGCGCCCGCGAACGTGTCCCTGACGGCGGACGCGGCGGATGGCGATGGCGCGGTGGCGGTGGTGGATTTTTATTCCGGCGCGACGCGTGTGGGGCAGTTGTTCGCACCGCCTTTCACGATGGTGCTGCCGAATTTGGCGGCAGGAAATTATTCATTCCATGCGGTGGCTACAGACAACTCAGGCCTGAGCGCGACGAGCCGCGTGGTGAGCGTGTCGGTGCAACGGCCGGAACCGGCGGGGCGGGGAACGGGGTTGCAGGCGGAGTATTTTGTGGATCGTTCGCTCAACCAGCTTTTCCAGGCGCGCGTGGACACGAACATCAATTTCAACTGGGGCAACTCGGCACCCATCGCGGGCATGTCCGTCAATGATTTCTCCGTGCGGTGGACGGGCCGCCTCCAGGCGCGGCGCTCGGGCGTGCATCAGTTCCACACGGTGTCGGATGAGGGCGTGCGGCTGTGGATTGATGGGAAGATCATCATTGATAATTGGACGGGACATTTTCTGACGGAGGATTCGGGGAGCCTCGCGCTGGTGGCGGGGCGCTACTACGACGTGACGATGGAATACTTCGAGGGGTCGTTCAGCGCGGCGGCGCAGTTGTTCTGGACGCAGCCGGGCGGGGCGAAGGAAGTCGTGCCCACGGCGCAGCTTTATCCGGCGGATCAAGGTTTGCGCGGGGCGTATTTCTCGGGGGCGTCGTTTAACACGCCGGTGTTCACGCGCATCGACGAGGCGGTGAATTTTTCCTGGAACACAAATTCGCCCGAGCCGACGGCGATGCCGGTCACGTATTCGGCGCGCTGGACGGGGAAGGTGCAGGCGAACGCGGGCGGGTCGTATCAGTTTTTCACGTTGAGCGACGACGGGGTGCGGCTGTGGATTAACAACCAACTCATCATCAGCAACTGGGCGGCGCATGCGACCACGGAGGACAGCGGTTCCATCACCCTGGCGGCGGGGCAGTTTTACGCGGTGACGCTGGAGTATTTTAACGCGGGCGGGGCGGGGACGGCGGTGCTCTCGTGGCTGCCGCCGGGGGAATCGAAGCAGGTCATCCCGGTCACGAATCTCACGCCGCATCAGAACAACACGCCACCGGTGCTGGGCGTGGTGACGAACCGGTCGGTGGCGCGGAACAGTCTTCTTACTTTTACGGCGTCGGCGGCGGACGGGGATGCAGGGCAGGGGCTGACGTTCTCCCTGGATGCGGGTGCGCCGAGCGGGGCGGTGCTTCATCCGACGAGCGGTTTGTTTTCGTGGACGCCGGCGAATGATCAGGCGTTTGGGCCGTTGAACATCACGGTGCGAGTAGTGGACAGCGGGGCACCGCTGATGACGGACGCGCAGACGTTCACGGTCACGGTGCAGACGAATCCGGTGTTGAGTTTCGTGAGCGCGGATGGTTTCGCCACGTTGTCGTGGCCGCAGTCGGCGGGAAGCGCGCAGCTTTTCAGCACGACCAACTTGACCCCGCCGGTGGCGTGGTCGCCGGTGACGAACGGGCCGGTGCTGAACGGCGGGGTGTGGTCGGTGACTTTCCCAACGCCCACGAACGGGTCGCGGTTTTATCAATTGCAGAGTCCGTGAAGGGGAACTTTGAACATGAACAGTCGAACTTTGAACTCGGAACGGGGCACGACCGCCGTTCGAGATTCAGAGTTCAGAGTTCTGAACGAAATTTTAGAGCAGCAAAAACAAAACTCAGTGAGTCGCTAACTTTATGAATATCAAGGTGCTGTTGGTGGATGATGATCCCTACGTGCGCGAAGGCGTGCGGTCGTGTTTGAGCCGGCATGTGCAGTTCGATGTGGTGGGCGAGGCGGCCACCGGTCAGGAAGCGCTCGCGGGGGTCAAAGCGCACACTCCGGATGTGGTGGTGATGAACAGTTCATTGCCGGGCATGGACGGGCTGGAGACGACGCGTTGTCTGAAAACGAATTATCCCAAGGTGCGGGTGCTGATCCTCGGCGGACGCAAAGGCCGGGACGTGGTGCGGGACGTGGTCCGCTCGGGCGCGCCAGGTTACCTGAGCAAGAACGCCTCGCCGCTCGAACTGGTGAACGCCATTGAGAAGGTTCACCGGGGCGAAACATCGTTCGCGCCGGATGTCGCGCAGGCGTTCTTCGAGGAATTCGTCCAGAACGGCGGCAAGCTGGAAGACACCGGCCCCAAACCGCTCTCCGACCGCGAAAAGCAGGTGCTCGCGCTCATTGTCGAGGGCTTGCCGAACAAGGACATGGCCACCCAACTCAGCCTGAGCGTGCGGACCGTGGAGAAGCACCGGCAGCGCGTGATGCGCAAGCTCGGCGTGCGACGAGCCACGGAACTGGTCAAGTTCGCCGTGACGCGCGGGTGGGTGGACCTCAACTCGTTGGGCCAGGCGTGAGTGCGCCCGCTCCAGAGCGCGGCGCGCGAGCGCCGCGTTTTTTCGCGCCTGATTCCGGGCGGCATAGGAATTGTGCGGATGGAATGGTTACGCAATTACACCACGCTGGGATATGCGCGTTTTACCCAGATGGAACGTATGTCTGGTCGTGGCTACGGTTTGCGCGCTTCGGGGACTGGGACGCGTCCCGCCCAAGCGGGACTGGAGAGCAGCCGCGCGGGTCCTTGGGGCGGCGCACGGAGCCGGGTGATAACGCGCTGGTTCCGCAGGGCGGAAATCCGGTGGGTGGAGACGCAGGAAAGAACGCCCCGGGCGCGCAAAGTTCTGGGATCGGCCCGAATCCCGGGCCATCCGGCAGCCACGCCACGCACAATCAATCGCGTGATTCCGGTCAGAAAGAGCCGGTCATGCTGCGCGCTGGCCGCGTTCCGCCGGGGCGGGACGGGAAATTTTAGTCACATGGAAAATCAGAATCAGAATCAGAAGGGGAACCGAAATCTATCGAGAGTCGAGAGTCGAGAGTCGAGGGCCGAAAAGTCCGGCCGGCTCTCGGCACGCGTCTTTCGGCTCTGGATCGCCGTGGCTTTGCTTGGCATTACGGCGGTTCTCACGCCCGCCGCCCGCGCGCAGACCACCGGCCTGTATCGCGAGATTTACCTCGGCATCCCGGGCAGCACGCTGCTCAGTTTCACGAACGTCTTTCCGCCCGCGCCCGATCTGGTGGCCGTGGAGACGAATCTTTTCGAGACGCCCTCGAATTACGACAACAACTACGGCCAGCGCTATCGCGGTCTCCTCACCCCGCCCGTGACCGGCGAATACGTCTTCTGGGTGCAGGCCCAAAATTCCGGCGTCCTCTACATCAGCGAAGATGAAAGCGCGGGGAACAAGGTGGGCATCGCCTACAACCTCACCAGTGCGCTCGCGCGCTCGTGGTATGTTTTCGCCACCCAGCAATCAACGAACATTTTCCTCGAGGCCGGCCGCCGCTACTACGTCGAGGCGCTGCACAAGACCGGCAACGGCGACGACTCCTTCGCCGTCGGCTGGAAGCTGCCGAACGGCACCTACGAACAGCCCATGCCCGCGAGCTACTTCCGCCCCTTCGGCCAGGCGGCGGTGAGCGCGCCCGTCCTCACCACGCAGCCGACGAACGTCACCGTGCTCGAACAATTCCCCGTCACCTTCCGCGTCGCCGTGAGCAACCTCGACGCCGTCGTCTATCGCTGGCAACGCGACGGCGCCACGATGCCCGGAGCCAACGGCGCCTCCTTCTCCCTGTCCGCCGCGCTGACGAATGACCACGGCTCCACTTTCGCCTGCATCATCAGCAACAACTTTGGAGCCGTCACCAGCGCCGTCGCCGCCCTCACGGTCACCGCCGATACCGACGCCCCCGCGCTGCGCCACGCGGCGAACATAAACACCAACGCCATCCTCGTCGCCTTCACCGAAGCCCTGGACCCGGCCACCGCGCTCGCCGGAGCGAATTACACCCTCAGCCACGGTGCCCAAATCACCGGCGTCCAATTCGGCCTCCGGCCCCACACCATCGTCCTCGCCACCACGATGCTCGCGCGCAACACCAACTACACGTTGACCGTCAACAACCTCCGTGACCGCGCCGCCGCCCAAAACACCATCGCGCCCGGTTCCACCGCGAATTTTGTCGCGCTCCTCAAAGGCGTTTACCGCCAGGTCTTCGCCGATCTGCCCGGCAGCCAGCTCACCGACCTCACGAACAGCGCCGTCTATCCCAGCTTCCCGCTCACCGCCGAAGTCCTGACCCACGAACTCGCCACGCCCGCGTGGCCCACGAACAATTACGGCCAGCGCCTCCGCGCCGCCCTCGTTCCGCCCGTGACCGGCAATTATATCTTCCAAATCTCCGCCCACGACAGCGCCACCCTTTTCGTCGGCACCAACGCCTCCACCACCAGCGCCAAAGTCGTCGCCTGGGTCACCACGGCCAGCGACGTCAGCGCCGGCCAATACCAAGTGCAAACCAACCAGACCAGCGCGCCCATCCCACTCGTGGCCGGCCAGCAGTATTACCTCCAAGTCCTGATGAAAAGCGGCCTCTCCGTGCAGTCGCCGCCCGACCATTTCTCCGTCCGCTGGACGCTGCCCGACGGCACCGTCGAAGGCCCCATTCCCATCACGCGTCTCGTGCCCAGCGGCCTGCCGCTGCCCGTCATCAGCCAGCACCCGCAGCCCATTGAGACCCCCGAAGGCACGCCCGCCGGCTTCACCGTGACCGTGGCGAACTTCGATCCCATCACCTACCAATGGCAGCAGAACGGGACGAACCTCACCGGCGCGACCAACTCGACCCTCTACAAACCCGCCGTGACCCTGGCCGAAGACGGCAGCCTCATTCGCTGCGTGCTGGTGAACTACCTCGGCACCGCCACCACGCTCGAAGCCCTCCTCACCGTCACCGCAGACACGACGCCGCCCGCCCTCGCGGACGTGATCAACAACGGCACCAACCGCCTGACCGTGACCTACACCGAGCCGGTCGATCCCGCGACCGCCACGAACCTGGCGAACTACAGTCTGCCCGGCGGGACCCTGAGCGCGCCCGTTCTCTCCACCAACGGCCGCACCGTTACCTTCACCACCACCATTCTCACCCTCGGCAGCCCCTACACTCTGACGGTGAATTCCGTGCGCGACCGCGCGACGACCTTCAATACCCTCGCACCCGGTTCGCAGTTCACGTTCACGGCCGCGCAATTCTTTCTGCAAAACATCGGGGCCGCGCCCGTGGCGAGCTACACCCCGGTCGCGGGCGGGGGCGACTTGACGGCGGGCCACGGCGATTTCTTCGGCACGAGCGACGCGTTCAACTACGCCTACGAGACCCGGCGCGGAAATTTCGATGTGCAGGTGCGCGTGGCGCGGCTGGACTTTGCCGACACCTGGTCGGTGGCCAGCCTGATGGTGCGCGAAGACCTGAACACCACGAACAAATACGCCTCCGTGTGCGCCACGCCGAGCATCGCGGGCGTGTTCTTCCAATACCGCACGAACACCGGCGTGCTGCCCGAAGGCAGCGGGGCGTTCCCGGTGAATTACCCCTACACCTGGCTGCGGCTCCAACGCACCGGCAGCGGCAGCACTTTCAACGGTTACGCGAGCATTGACGGCGAGACTTGGACCAAGCTCGGCTCGGCCAGCATCTCCATGCCGAACACGGTTTATCTTGGCTTCGCTGTGTCCAGCCGCACGGGCGCGGCCACGACCACGGCGGAGTTCCGGGACTTTGGCAGCAACACGAGCACGAACACGGCCGCCGCGCCGACCATCGTCGAACCGCTCGGACCGTCCTCGCGCCGCACCGGGCTGGCCTTCTCCGAAATTCTCTACAACCCCGCCCCGCGCACCGACGGACGCAAGCTCGAATTCGTCGAGCTGCACAACTCCAATCCCTATTTTGAAAACATCGGCGGCTACCGTCTCACCGGCGACATCAGCTACACCTTTCCCGCCAATACCATCATCCCCGGCGGCGGCTTCCTCGTCATCGCCCGCGCGCCCGGCGACGTGCAAGCCGTGTATGGCATCAGCGGTGTGACCGGTCCCTACACGAATAACTTGGGCAACGGCTCTGGCACCCTCCGCCTCCGCAACCCTGCCAACGCCATCCTGCTCGAAGTGAATTACGACAACGAAGACGGCTGGCCTCTCGCCGCCGACGGCCCCGGCCACTCCCTCGTTCTCGCGCGCCCCTCCTACGGCGAAGCCAGTCCGCTCGCTTGGGCGGCCAGCGACCGCATCGGCGGCTCGCCCGGTCGTGTCGATGGCCTCCACATCGAGCCGAACCGCCACATCGTCATCAACGAATACCTGGCCCACACCGACGTGCCCGACCTCGACTACATCGAGCTGTTCAATCGCAGCAAAACCGCCGTTGATCTCTCCGGCTGCTGGCTCAGCGACGAAGCTGAGACCAACAAATTCCGGATCCCCGACGGTACGATCATCGGCCCGAGCAGTTTTATCTCGTTCACCGAAACGCAACTCGGCTTCTCCCTCAGTGCTGGCGGCGAGGCGATCTATCTCGTCAACTCGAACCTGACCCGCGTGCTCGACAGCGTGGGCTTCGACGGCCAGGAAAATGGCGTGAGCACCGGTCGCACGCCGGACGGCGCTCCGCATTTCAGCCGCCTCGACAGCAAGACGCCCGGCACGAACAATTCCGCCCAACGCCTCGAAGCCATTGTCATCAACGAGATCATGTATAACCCCATCACGGGTAATGACCTCGATGAGTTCATCGAGATTCACAACCGCGGCACCAACGCCGTGAACCTGACCAACTGGCGCTTCAGCAAAGGCGTGAACTACACCTTCCCGACCAACACGATGCTGGCCGCCAACGCCTACCTGATTGTGGCGAAGGACATT